>JANMUC010000087.1:0-2227 GCA_031391225.1 Deinococcales bacterium | reverse complement strand
CACCCCAGAATTTTGTCTACTGGGCTTCATCACGCATCAATTCCATTTTCTCGAGCGCCTCACGGCGCACATCCATGTCCATCTTGGCGTAAATCGCGCTGGTATTGACGCTGGCATGACCGAGCACATCGGCAACCACGTGCAAATCCCTGGTTGCCCTGTAAAGGTGCGTTCCTGCGGTGCGGCGCAAAGTGTGCAATCCCCACATCGCGGCTGGCAATCCCAAAGTTTGATAATAGCCTTTGGCAATAAACCGCGCCCCGTCGGTGGTAAGTCGTTTTCCGCTCGAGTCATTCCTCGAGACTGAAACCAGTAGCGCCATTTCAGTAGGGGAGATTTCACTTCTTAAAACCATGCCCTGACGAACCTCGAGCCAGGTTTTGAGGAGTGCCATGATGTTTTTCGAGAGCGGAATAAAGCGTTGTTTGCCACCTTTGCCCGATTTTACGGTTAGTCGTTTGACGCCCATTTCAATGTCTTTCACGTCCAAACTAACGATTTCCATAGCCCGCAAACCTGCCGAACCTCCCAACGCCAGCAGTAGCACATCTCGAGCGTGGCGGGCGTCATCAACGCCGTATTTGAGTGCTGGCGCTTCGAGCAAATCGCGGTACAAAGCAGGGGAGAGTGCATTTTTTCTCGAGTGGGCAGGCGTTGGGTCTTTGGGAGGTCTGACCTCCCCTGCTGGATTGCTGCTTGTGGCTTTTGCCCAAATTAGGGCGCGGTACATGGCGCGTAAGCCGTACAGGTAGGCAGCAATCGAACCTGGCGTCAAACCTTCTTGCTGCAATCCAACCATCCAGAATTCGACATCTTCAGCCTCAAGTCGCGTCAACTCGAGCCTTGCGCCGTCACGGTTTGCAAACTCGAGAAAACGCCGTACCGCCAATTCGTACAAGCGTCTGGTGTCTGGCGAGGTGTCGGCTTTACGAGCGCTTTTGAGGGTCAGGTAATGGTTGAGAAGCTCGAGCAAGGTTGTGACATCTTGATCGTGGGCGGCACGAACCGCTTCGCGTTTACGGTTTTCAGAATTCTGGAACTTGGAAACCAGTTGAAGCTCGAATTTGCCGTTCACGGCTTGGGCTTTCGCAGTATCATCAAAATCAAAGTGGAACTGGCAGCGCTGAGAACGATAATCCCCAGGATCAATTGATCTCGAGTGATCAGATTGGAGACGAACGCCACGATCAGGGCAACCAGTGCAAGAGCCTCGAGCGCGATGATTGGAATCAATTTTTGAATCATGGTTCGATCAGTATATCATACTCGTGCTTAGTACAATAATCATAAGTATAAAATTCGCTGTTTCACCAAGCCTCATCTGTGCGCCAACAACCCAAAGTTTTTGAGGCTCGAGCAAGCCACTCGTTTGAACCCCGTTTCACTGCGAATTTTATTGCCATTCCGAGAATGACCGCGCAAACCCCCCAGATTGCGTTACAATACTTTTTAGTACCAAATCACAGCATCAAAAGTCCAGTTCAAAACCCCAGGAGGTTCAGCATGAAATTTCAAACAGTCTTACTCGTCTCCGTCGCCGCATTGTTTGTGGCTTGTGCACCAAGTCCAGACCGTCCAAGCGTGCTGCCAGTTTTGATTAAATTGTCCGAGCCAGCCGCCGTGGGTCAGAGTTTAACCATTCAAGGGCGTTATCTCGGCGGACCAAGCAATAGTAATGTCACCCTTGGCGCAGATGAACTCGGCAATGGTGGCGTGAAAAACTCAAGTTCGGATATCGTGTCTTGGACTTCAACCGAAATCGTTTTAAAAGTCCCAGTCGGTGCGCGTCCTGGTGGACGTTTTGTTTACGTTGATGTTGGCGGAGTACGTTCAAATTTCCTGCCTTACAGCGTCAACCCTTAAAATTAAGTAATCCTACATCACTCCCACTGTGATCGTCTTGCTTGAGACGACCACAGTGGATTTTAGTATTCAATAGCTTATCGTGCATTGCCTATTTTTACGTTTTGTTTGGCGGTACTTCCAAGCACAGCCAAAGCAGTAAAGCTCAAAGCAAAAAGCAATAAAGCCAAGGCAGTTACAATAAATCTCTTCATGATGTGACGTCCAATTTCAATAATATCGCGCCATGAAAATCTGGGTCAATCCTTATAGAACCCATTTGGTATCTACAAATTGAACGGTAAGAACATACGAATTCCAATTTTATTGAGGCTGACTCGAGCGCCCACCCTCACCCGACTCGCTAAGGCTCGCCACCCTCTCC
>JANMUC010000002.1:0-15044 GCA_031391225.1 Deinococcales bacterium | reverse complement strand
AAGAAAAAACCTACGTGTCCGTAGGTCGGGGTTCAATTTCTCACACTCGAACTGTCAAGGTTCTCCGCTCGTTGAACGCTGTTGGGCGTTCGTGGAGCGGACAGAAGATTATCACCACTTCTAAGAACTGTCAAGCGGTTTCGTACAATGATCTCGAATGACGTGAGGGACAGGAGAAAACAAGGTTTTTTAAATGCTTGAAATCCCAACTAGACTCGAGTTCAGAACAAAGTCGTTGGAGAATTAAGCCGAAACTCAAATTACAGTCACATTGAAGCCACAATCTAAGCCGCACCAGACAGTATTCTCGAGCAATGCGATTTCGATTTTCACTGATCCTGATGCTGGTGCTTTTGGGCTTCAATCAAGCCCATGCACAATTTCAAGCCCAAGAAGGTTGGGGGAAACCGCGCTTGGTGACGACCTTATCGGCAACGGGTGGTTTGATTTTGGATGCTGCCGGTGACAGTGTGATCGCACTCGAGGAAACGGGTTTAAGCCAAGTCAATTTGCAAACGGGCGCAAAAAACAAACTGCTTGAGCAACGCGGTTTACGAGATTTGCGTGGCGTCTCGAGTCCTTGGGGCGTGATGGCGGTATGGGGCGAACGCGACCTCAAAAGTGATGATGCGTTGGAAGTGGGATGGCTTAAAAATAACAAACTCGAGGTTGAAAAAGCGTCCATAAATGGTATTCCCAGCGCAAAAACCGTGCTGTCAGACAAAACGGGTCCAGTTGCGATTTGGGCAGAATCATTGGGTGAAGATACCGTTTTATACCTGAAAAATTGGCAGCAAAAAGCCAAACTGATTTACCGCACCAAACTTTCAATTGCCGCCCTAGCAGCGACACGAAACTCGAGTGGTCAGTATTCTTTTTTGTTTGCCCAAGGTTACAGAAACACCCAAGACGAAAAGTACGATGCGATATTGTTGCATGGCAACCTGGCAAAACTAGAGCGTCAAGAACTTGGGGCAGCAGTGTACAACCGTGGTCAGCAGTATTTATTGACACCAGATGGAACGCCTATTTGGTGGTGGGAAACCGCAGAAGATCAACGCAAAGCCGCCCTCACGAGGGTTCACAACCCATTTTTGGCATACTGGGATGGTTCAAAAGCTATTCCTTTTGCCAATGCAAATCCAACAATTGCTGCGAGCATAGACAGCCTATATTGGTCTTATAACAATACTATTTTTGCTTCAAAACTAAGCCAGATCGAGCAAGCCAAACAACCACTTCTTGCCCCAAATACCATCAGTTTTGCGCAGTTTGCCCAGACCAAAAACAAGCAAATCATGGTCTGGCAAAGCGTGACCCAAGATGGTTTCGCCAGCGAATTGTACACGGCTGATACGCTCGAGCCGTATCAACCAAACTTGATTGACCGAATTGCCGTCACGCTCGGTTGGAATCCTTGGTATGTCGGCACGAGCGCCCTTGGGCAGACCGCCGCCAGCCTGTTGATCGGCGCATTTGGCGTGCTCATCATCACACCCATTGCCTTCCTGCTCGGCTCGAGCTTTGGCGGCGCGGGATTGAAAGGATTCAGGTTTGGATTGATCCTCGCCTGGAGCTTAGGAATTGCCGCCCGAGTGCTCGGTGGTCTGGCAGCCAAAAACGCTGGAACGTTTGCCTTCACCGCATTGCTCGAGCCGAGTTGGTGGGTGGTTTTGCTTGGTTTGGGATTGGGAACGCTGCTGGCAGTCACCACTCGCAAACGATTTATGCAGCTCGAGTTGAACACGATCATTACGGCGGGGTTGGTGACGCTGGTTGCGAGTGCGATCAGTGCATTCTCGAGACTCGGATTTGTGCAGTTTTGAAGTGTGAACTTTGTCTGCTCTCATCCCCGACCCTTCTCTCAACATCGAGAGAAGGGAGTTTTATTGATTTCTTGAGTGGCTCGAGATTTAATTCTTCTCGAGCCATGCAGACAAGCTTTTGCATCAGATTGAGATCACAGTAGGCAAAGCATTTTCTACAATTTAAACTTTGACATGGGCAATGGTTACGCCGTGTCCGCCCTCGTAAGGTTGGGCGTCGTGGAAAGATTCGACGCGCTTGTCAGATTTTAAGTAATCGCGCACCACGCGCCGCAGAACGCCTTCGCCTTTGCCGTGAAGTATGCGAATTGGGGTTTCGCGCAGAGCTTGGGCTTCGGCAATAAAACTGCGAATCTCGTCCACTGCCTCTTCGACGTGCGCACCGCGCAAATTGAGTTCTTTGCTGAAATTGGCGGGAGCAATATAACCACCCGTTTTTGGCATGGGAGATGATCGCTTCAATTTCAACTCGCGTTTTTTGAGGGTGACTTTCAACAAACCCATTTGCACCAGGACTTCTTCACCCCGAATCTCGAGGATCGTGCCCGTTGCGCCGTAAGCTGGGATTTCGACGCTTGCGCCTGGTTTGAGTGGGTCGGGTTCGCGCACGACGGCACTGATGTAAGGACGCTCGGCTTGGGCGGCAGCACGGAGGTCGCGCAACTCGTTCAAAACTTTCGGGCGTTCGCTTTCGGTTTCGCGCACTCGAGTTTTCATTTGACGAACTTGATCGAGTGCGTCACGGAAGACACCCTCGGCTTTGCGTTGCGCCTCGAGCATCATGGTTTCGCGTTCCAACTCAAATTTCTCGAGTTTTTCACGAATGATTTTTGCTTCGCGTTCACTTGCATCACGCGCTTCCCTGGCGGCTTTGGCATCAAGCGACAGGTTTTCGCGTTCCCGCTCGAGGTTTTCAAGCAATTTTTCGACGTTCGCGCCTTCAGGTCCGAGCACCACCCGCGCACGCTCGAGCGTATCGCTGGGGAATCCCATGCGGTTGGCGATGGCAAGCGCATAAGAGCGCCCTGGTTGCCCAATGTTCAGTTTAAAAGTTGGTGCGAGTCGCTCGAGGTCAAAACCCATGCTGGCATTGACCACATCTTCACGCTCGAAAGCAAAAACTTTCAAGGGCGAAAGGTGGCTGGTGACAATCCCTCGAGCGCCCGCTTCCAGAAGTTTCTCGAGGATGGCTTGTGAAAGTGCTGCACCTTCACTCGGGTCTGTACCCGAACCCAACTCGTCAATCAAAACCAATGTGTCTGGGCTGGCATCCTCGAGAATATGGGTCAGATTTTTCAGGTGCGCCGCAAACGTGGACAAACTCGCTTCAATGCTTTGCTCGTCGCCAACGTCCACCAGAATATTCTCGAGAATCGGCAATCTGGAGGTTTGAACCCGCACGAACATTCCGCATTGGTGCATTAAAACCGCAAGTCCCAGCGATTTCAGGGTGACGGTTTTACCACCCATGTTTGGACCGGTAATCAGCAAAATACGGCGTTTAGAATCCAGCTTTAACGTGTTCGGTTGACAGTTTTCAATCAACGGATGTCGCATCTCAAGCAATTCAAACTCACCTCGAGCAGCGGGCTGTGGGCGGTTGAGTTGCCAATCTTTGGCGAGACGGGCTTTTGAAGCAATCAGATCGAGTTCCGCAACCGCACGCAATGTCTCATGCAACCCTGGTTCGTCAGAAACCATTCGCGCCAACTCGAGCAGAATGCGGGTAACTTCTTGCTCGTCTTCGATCAGTAATTTTGCCAGTTCGTTGTTTAACGGCACGACGCTGGCGGGTTCAATAAACACGGTTTGATTGCTGGCGCTCGAGTCCACGACAATTCCAGGCACACTGCTTTCACGGCTGACTTGGACTGGGATCACGAAACGATCACGGCGAATGGTTATGAGTCGGTCTTGCAAGGATTCCGCATGGCGATCCATCAAACCCGTCAGACGCTCCCGAATTTCAGAACGAAGCGGCTCGAGCCTACGACGAATCATGCGGAGCTTGGGTGTGGCGTCATCGCGCACGCTACCGTCGCTATTCAAACGCTCGAGCACCGTGCGCGTAAAAATCACATGCTGCCCGATGCCCTCTGCCACCCGAAGCAATGCGCCGCTCGAGTGTTGCGCCACCGAACGTTTTAAGGTCATTGACGCGTCAAGCGTGTACGCAATCTCGAGGATGTCCGAACCTTTTAAATCCTGCCCATGAGACAATCTCTCGAGAAGCCCACGCACGTCCGTGATGCCGCCCAAACTGAGCGTCATGCCAAACACAGCCTCTTCGACCTGCTCGAGTTTTTGACGAATCTGATAAGCGTCCGTGCTGGGTTGAAGGTTGAACGCGAGTTCGCGCCCCATATTGGTTGCCGCCCGCTCTGCAAGGGCAGAACGCACACGGTCAAACTCGAGAACTGTCAATGCACGGAAATCCATACCGTGAGGCATTATAGAGGTTTCACGCGGGACGAATATGCGTGTAACGGCTTATTTGAAATGGTTATCACGTTTAAGGCGTATTGGACAATACCAATTCTGGAATGAGGCGAAAAACCAGGTAAGCATTTTGGGTTACACCACTCGAGATTTGAGAAACTTAAGCCATGAAATTCTGTCACCACAAGACTTGCACCAAACCACTTTGCGCAATGACCGAATCTGAAGTCATCAAAATCAAACGCTCGAGTTGCGCTTGTGCCACCAACATCCGATCAAACGGGTCTTTGTGAATCCAAGCCAGATCGCCTGCCGCAATACCGTGTTCGCTTGAGATCATCAATTCCAGGAATCTGGCTTTGGCAAGGGTTTTGTAAAAATCTGGCAGAATCAATGCGGCTTCGGGAAATTTACCAGAACGATGCTTGATTGACATTTCCCAAGCGCTGGCGCTCGAGACAAAAACTTCGGCTTTGGGGTCGGACAAGGCTGTTAAAACCTTGGGCGTGAGTTGAGTGACATCACTGACCGCCCAAAAAAACGTGTGCGTATCGAGCAAATACCTCACTGCCAAAGCTCGAGTTCAGAATCTTCAAGTGGCTCGAGAAGGGCTTTGGTGCTGGCGGGGGAAAGTTTGATGTTCAGAAAACCAAGTTGACGCGGTGTTGTTGGATTCTCGAGCGGCACAAGTCGGGCGTACGCTTTGCCGTTTTTTGCCAGAATGATTTCTTCTCCGTTGTGAGCGCGTTCGATCAGTTTGGAAAACTGGGTTTTGGCGGCGTGAATGTTGACAGATTCAGGCATGGACTAAGTTTATCATAAGTGGACTAACCAGTGAAACACTTGACAAAATGTGAGTCCTCGGATAACTATATAGGTATCCTATGGCGCTAAGGGAGAACCCATGACCGCAAACCCAAACCTCTTAAAAGGCAATCTTGACCTGATCCTCCTCAGCATCCTCGAGCGCACCGAAATGTACGGACTCGAGATCATCAAAGAAGCCCAGGCTCGCACCGACGGATTTTTTGATTTTAAAGAAGGCAGCCTTTACCCAGCCTTGCACCGACTGACCGAACAAAAACTTTTAGTCGCCGAATTTAAATACAGCCCACGCGGCGGCGCACCCGTGCGGTACTACGAAATCACCGACAAAGGCAAAAAAACCTTGACTGAAAAACGCGCCGAATTCCAGCACTTTAATCAAAACGTCGAAGCCTTATGGAGCAAATCATGACCAACCTCGAGCAATACCTGCGCAATGCAAGCCGTGGCACTTATGGCAAAACTCGAGCTTTAATCCGTACCGAACTCGAAGCCAACATTCGGATTCGCGGCAAAGAACTCGAGCATAACGGACTGACTGAAACCCAAGCGATAAATCACGCACTTGAGGAACTGGGCGCAGCAAACCAGATTAGTACAGGAATGACTGGAGTGTACACCATGCCAAAAATAACCGTTGCCGCCATCCCAACCGCCTTCGCCCTGACCGCACTTGTCATTGCTTTAAGCATCTCGAGAGCACAAGTTGAAACCACAGTGGTTGGAACTGTTGCTGAATGCGATTTCAAAAACACTAAAACCCAAACTATGCCATGTGCGCTCGAAGCAAACTGGCTCAAGCTCTCGAGCTTCAAAACCGAACTCGAGAAAGCTGGCGGCACACTGGAAGTCATTCCAGATGGCTTTAACCTGCAATTCCCTGGTGATCGGTTGGTTAAAGTGAACGGCTCGCCAACTGGCACTCCTGAAAACCAGAGTATAGATTTTAAACAAAATGGGGAAATATTTTTCCCAACTCTGTATGTCATTGGTCTTATTGCCGAAAAATCAAACTTACCCGTGAAACTCGAGGGTTATATCAATCCACGATTGACAGTTGGCAGCACAAAGATCGATTTTGCTGGAAATGCGCCCGTAAAAACCACCATGTTTCGTTTCATGAACATTCAAACGCAACTTCAAAACGATTTGAAGAACAATGGAATCGAATTCAGTGCAACTCGAGATTGCACCAATATGACCATCCCACGCTTGTTTATTTGCTCTGCTCCAAGCGAAAAAACGCATCATATCAAAGTCAACGCTCCACAAGGAACAATTTTTGCCAGCCTCGAGCAACGCAACAACAAGAGCTTTTCAATGGATATTGCCGCCGTCAACAGCAACGGAATGCTCGAGATGAAACTGGCAAGCCAAACCGCGTACTTCGTGAACGACTTCAAAAAACTAAAAACAGGTCAAGGCGAAACGATTTTATTGCGCCTAACGAATCGCATTGACGCTCGAGCCAAACAATACGAAATTGCAGAGTTGCCAAAGAATCTGATCAGTACTGCCAAATAACGGAGCCGATCATGAAACAACTCGAGCATTACTTAAAACACGCAACCAAAGGCACATTCGGCAAAACTCGAGACGCCATTCGTTTGGAGCTTGAAGCCAACATCCGAATACGAGCCACAGAATTGCAATTGCTTGGTATCAGCGAAGAAAGGGCCATTTTAAAAACGCTCGAGGAACTGGGTGCACCAAACTTTGTCAGTACAGGAATGACGGGAGTGTACACCATGCCAAAAATCGCCAAAGCCAGCCTTCCAATAACCGCAGGAATTGGAATTGTTATTGCCGTTCTATCCTCGAGTTTGGCAAATATTAACTTTACAGACACTGGACCATTGCCAACCTGTACCAACGCAGACCAAATCAAAATCCCAGATCAAGCGTGTTTGGTCAACGCGCCAGGATACTCGTGGTTGGAAATCTCGAGCTTAATTGCAGAATTAAAAGCCAAAGGTGTCAATGTCGAAAAGACTGGTAAAAAAATGCAGTTTCCTGGCGGTTGGACTGAACAACCAACGGAAAAAATTGACTTACCAGCACCTCAACTCGAGATCAGATTCCCAGATGATCAAACTATTGTTTTGAACGCACCCACACGAAGCGGTTTTTCGGCAAGGGGTTTTGGACGATTTGAAACAACACCACCAACCAAAGAACAACTGCTTGAGCGGCGAAAACAAGACACTAAACTCATGCAGGACATGGTTGCATTCACTCGAGATGACAAAGTATTTCTGAATTCAGAAGTTTTTGTTGAAATGATCAAAGAACAATCGCGTTTGCCCGTCTACTTAAACGGTTGGAAAAACCCACAATTGCAAGTTGGGAAAACCACCATCAATTTCGGCTCGAGCAGTACGCCCACCATTTTTGCAGAGAGTTTCAAGAACACCCTTTTTGGCAATTTGATTGAACAAAAGCTGCGGGTATTGCTTGGAAGTGGTTACAACCATACTGACCCTAACAAAATTCAAGACGTTGTATACTCCCACCGCGTTCATCTAAACGCAGCCGACAACAGTGCTTTTGGCATTCTTCACAGTTCCAAACAAGGCTTTATTCTCGACCTCGCACCCATCCAAAATGGAATACTCGAGTTTGACTCACCGTTCAAAACCCTGCGATTTACGACCAACCTCAAAGCCTTGGATATGTCAAACGGCACAAAAACGGTTGTGGCACTGGTGCGTTTAACGGGTCGTTTGAACTATTCAAAAGATGCTTTTGTGGTTCAAATGCCAATAGAAAAAATCAGCAACGCCAAGTAAACCAGAAGACAAGAATCCTGCTCGAGAAATTTCGGGTGGGATTTTTTGCTGCTCAAAAATGGAAATACAAGGCTTGCCAGGATAACGACATTGACGTATCTTAAAGATCGAATCGTGACCCTTACTTTTTTGTACCTTGGAGACTTTGTAAAACGTGCCAGCAAGATCATGATTGAGCATGATTACCGCACTTTCGAGAACGTTCTGCTCGACAATCCAAATGCGGGAACAGTGGTGAAAAACTCAGGTGGTTTGCGTAAAGTACGAATAGCACCCGTGGGACAAGGTAAAAGTGGTGGTTTTCGGATTGTTTATTTGCTCAGAACGCCGTTTGTCTTCGTACTTTGGGTGTACGCAAAATCTGAAAAGTCAGATTTAACCGATCAAGAATGGCGTGTTCTGGCACAAATCGCACAGGAGTTAAAATGAAAAAAACCGATGAATTTGAAGGTTTGAAACGCGCTTTGCTCGAAGCAGTGGAAGTCTCTCATGGACGGGCAAAAGCCGCTCGAGTTTCGGTACGAGAAATTGAATCAGTGCAAGAAGTTCGTCAAAACCTCAAATTACCTCGAGCCGAATTTGCACGCCTTCTTGGTGTTTCGGTGCGTACCGTTGAAGGTTGGGAGCAGGGACGCAGAAACCCGAGCGGAGCAGCAAAAATGCTTTTGTGGTGGCAGTCCGAAGTCCTAAAGCAATCTTGGATGCGTGGCATAGCCTTTAGTCTTGAATCTCCCGAGACTCGAGCACCACAATTAAAATTCTCAAATTTGCTAAACTTTGAGCATGGGTTTCACCGAAATTCAACGTCAAGCCGTACAACTTTCCGCACTCGGGAAATATGAGCTATTGCGGTTTTTGGCATTGAATTTGAAATCTTTAAACGAACAAGAACTCGAGCCAATACATGCAGCCAAAGCAGCAAAAAGACTCGAGGATATACGAACTGGCAAGACCGCAATAATTGTTGGAAATGACTGGCGAATCTAACTCGAGTTTTAATGTTCGTGACCTTCTGGCGTCCCGCTATCGCCCGCCCAAGCCTAACCTCATTCGCGTACTCGAGCACCCCACCCACAGGCAGTCGGTAAGCGATTCTCGAGACGTTCACCCAAATCGACTTGTGTAGTCATTGAACTATCCAGCATGGGTCAAGAGGCGGAACGCCATCAACCAGAGGATGCCACCGCTCAGTCCATCGAGCACACGCAATACCCGTGGCTGTTTCATCCAGGGGGCGAGCAGAGCCGAACCGTAGCTGAGTCCCCAAAACCACACCAGGGACGCCAATATTGCACCTGTGGCAAACCAAAAGCGCAGGTTGTCCTGATAGCGCATTGCGCCGCCGCCAATCAAGACCATTGTATCCATGTAAACACTTGGGTTGAGCAGACTGACTGCCAGCAACGCAACCACCACTTGCCTGCGATCAGGTTGAAAAACGACTTCTCGAGCGGGTGAGGCGGGTGAAACCATTGCCCAAAACGAACGCGCCCCGTAGAACAGCAAGAATCCAGCTCCGATGTAGGTCAAAATTTGAGCCAACAGTTGGCTGGTGACCAAGTTTCCCATGCCAAAAGTACCCAACAAGATCAGACAGGCATCAATCAATGTACACAGCATGACCATCACCAACAGGTGTTGACGGCGCAAACCTTGTCGCAGAACCAGGGTGTTTTGTGGTCCAATGCCGACAATCAATCCCGCGCTCAACAAGAATCCTTCCATTAACGGTACACTGTAACTTAGCATCATCATTCTCCTGTTTCTTATTCGATTGGTATCTTTTGTATTACCTTAGCGAGTCACCGTGACAAAAACGCAACAGGAAAAACGTCGTCCAGAACAGCTAAAGCTGTCTCTTTTGGGTGTTTGCGAGGTTTGGCTGGGTAGCCGCAAGCTTTCTTTTCGCACCCGTAAAGTTCAGGCGTTGTTGGTCTATTTGGCGCTCGAGCCTGGCTTTCACTCGCGCGATAAATTGATGACGCTGTTGTGGCCCGATGTCGATCAAAGCAGAGGCAGGGCAAACCTGCGGATGGCGCTTGCCCGTCTTCGGGATGACCTGTTTGATGCCAGTTCGGTGGTGCAAGTTGAACGCGATGCAATCAGCATTCAGACTCAATTTCTGGAACTCGACGTGCATGTGCTCGAGGCAGCCTTCAACCAAAACAGCGATGTGGTTTCCAATCTGGAGGAAAAGCTCGTGCACGCCGTACAAGTCTTTCGCGGCGATCTGCTCGAGGGGTTTAACCTCGAGGATGCCCCAGAGTTTGATAACTGGTTGATGTCGGAGCGGGAGATGCTGCGCAGTCGAGCCGATGCCCTGCTGGAACGGCTGGCGACCTTGCAGCATCAGGCGGGAAAGTTGGGCGCAGCCCTCGAGACTGCCCAGCGTCGTATTCGCTTAGAACCACTCAACGAGGCAGCGCACCGTCAGGTGATCGAAATTCATCTGGCGAGCGATAACCGCAGCGCGGTGCTCGAGGCTTACAATGCCTGCTCTGCCATCTTGCAGCGAGAACTGGGTTTGGAACCCGATGCGCAAACCCAGGGGCTGTTGGGACGCATTCAGACCTCGAGCGTCATGACGGCAGTAAATCCGCAGCCCATCGAGCCAAGCCGTCTGGTGGGGCGCGAACGCGAGTGGGCGCAGATGGAACAAGCTTGGCAGTCTGGGCAAGCCATCGTGCTGCACGGTACGCCAGGTGTTGGCAAGAGTCGCTTGATGCTCGAGTTCGCCGCCAGTCGGGGAAAGTACCTGCATTGGTTTGGTCGTCCTGGCGATGCCTCGATTCCGTATGGAACCCATGCCCGCACGTTCAAGCCCCTGTGCGAAGCCCTGGGTTCTGTGGGGCTTCCTGCTTGGGTACGGGCTGAACTGGCTCGTATCGTTCCCAGTCTGGGCGAAGCTCCGCCTTCAATCACCAACGATGTCGAACGGTTGCGGTTTCTCGAGGCAAAAGCCGAAGCGCTGGAACTGTTTTTAGCCGCCAACCATGCCGCCTTCGTTTACGATGACCTCCAATTTGTTGACAGTGCCAGCCTGGAAGCCGCCTGGTATGTCCTGAACAAGTTGCTGGCGACGGGTGGCAAGCTGCTGCCAATTCTGGGATTTCGCACCAATGAACTTTCGAGCCAGTTTTTAGAAACCCTGCATCAAGCAGTCGGTTCAGGCATCGCGGCGATGATTGAGGTCAAGCCGCTCGAGACGCAAGCCGTGGGGCAGATGCTTCAAGACCTCAACCTTTCCGAGCAACTCGGTCCGAACGTGCACCGTTTTACTGGGGGCAATCCGCTGTTTATTCTCGAGACGTTGCGCAGCTTGACCGAACGCGGCGGTCTGGAGACGCTCACGCCAGAACGCTTCGAGAATCGCCGCCGCAGCGCGGGTCTGGCACGCTCGCCAAGGGTGCAAGCCATCATTGAACGCAGGCTCGAGCGTCTGTCCAACACGGCACTTGACCTTTCGCGCGTGGCAGCCGTGATGGGTGAATACTTCAGCTTTGAACTGGGAGCAAAGGTGCTGGGCAAAGAAATCATCGAGACGGCTCGAGTTGGGGCGGAACTCGAGTCCAGCCAAGTGCTTCGCGGAACACGCTTCAGCCACGATTTGATTTTTGAAACGGTGCTGGAAAACATTCCAGAATCGCTCTTGCGCATTTTGCACGGACAGGTGTTAAAGGCTTTTGAAGGGCGGGATGTTCCGGCTGTGGTGCGGCTTAAGCACGCGCTCGCCGCCGAATCGGCACAGGCGATCACCCAGTACGCCTTGACCGCCGCCAAAGAGGCGAGCAAGCTTTATGCCCATGAAGAGATTTTCTCGCTGCTCAAACAAGCCGCAACGCTTTTTGAACGCTTGGGTTTGCTGGCTCAGGCGGCGCTGATTCTGACCACGTTGGCTGCCGCCATGACCCACACTGGCAGGGTTGTCGACTCCCTCGAGACTCACCATCAAGCCTTGCGCCTGTATCAAAACCTTGGCGACGACGCCAGTCTGGCTCAACTTCACTTGCAACTCAGCCTGCTGTACCGAACCCTCGGCGAATTACAACCATCAAAACAATATGCCGAGATGGCACTCGATCATTACCGCCAACGAAACGAATTGTCACATGTGGCACGGGCATTGTGGCGTCTGGGCGAAGCGCACTGGTGGTTGCGCGAATTTGAACAAGCCCAAGTTTGTCTGACTGAAGCCCTTGATCTGGGTCGGCAAATCTCCGATTCTGAGGTCACAGTTTGGGTGCAAAAAACCTTGGGTCAGACCGCGTACTTTCTGGGGCAACCAGAACAAGCCCTCGAGCTGTTGCAGGCAGCCGTCGAACAGGCGGGAATCTTGAACGACAGGATTGCCTTGGGCTGGGTGCATTTTGATATGGCTCGAGTGCAACTGGCGTTGGGGCTTTATCAGGATGCGACCCTGCACAACCAAGCCGCTTTGGAATTGTTCGAGCAGAGCGGTCACAAGGCTGCGATACGCGTGACCAAAGTCGAACTAGGTCAATTGGCAGCCCTTACCGGAAAGCCAATTGAAGCCAGAGAAGCCTTGACCCAGAGCCATCAGGAAGTCCTCGAGTCCCGCGAAAATGATGCGCTGTTCGACATGCTGGTCGGTGATGCCGTGCTGCTGGTCAAACAAAACCGCCAGGAATCCGCAGCCGAACTGGTGCTCTACATCTTGGGGCAGCCTCTAAAGGACAATCCATTTGCCCATGTTCGTGCCAAGCAGATTCTGAAACAACTCGAGCAACAACTGCTGCCAGCCAAAATGGCGCACGTCCGGGCGCAGTCCAAGAACAATGGTCTGGGGCAAATCGTCCAGATTCTCGAGACTATCTGATATTCGAGTTTTAAATCTTTGTGACCTGTCGTCGTCCCGCGATTGCCCGTCCAAGCGTGACCTCATCCGCATACTCGAGCGCCCCACCCACAGGCAGCCCGTAAGCGATTCTCGAGACGTTCACGCCCAAAGGCTCTAAACTGCGTTGCACAAACATGCTGGTGGCTTCACCTTCGACGGTGGTGCTGGTTGCCAGGATCACTTCGACGGGAACGCCAGCGCGGTTTTGAATCCGCTCGAGCAAGCCCGCGATTTTGATTTGTTCGGGTCCGACGCCGTTCATCGGGCTTAACGCGCCGTGCAGCACGTGGTACAAACCTTCAAATTCGCCGCTGCGTTCAATGGCGATCACATCGCCTGGTTCTTCAACCACGCAAATGATGCTCTGATCTCGAGAAGCGTCGCTGCACACGGCGCACAGGTCTGTGTCGGTAATGTTATAGCAAACTGGGCAGAGCTTGAGGATTTTTTTCGCCTCGAGAATCGCGTCGCTCAAGTTCTTAACATCTTGGTCAGAACTCGAGAAGAGGTGAAAGGCGAGTCTCTGGGCACTTTTTGGTCCGACTCCTGGGAGTCTCGAGAGTTCACGGATGAGTTGAATCAGACTGTTGGGGTATTTCAAAGTATTGCCCCTTTATCGCATTCCTGGCATTCCACCAAGACCGCCCATAATTTTTTGGACTTCGGCTTGTTGAAGGTCGTTGGCTTTGGTTTGCGCGTCTTGAATGGCAACCAAGAGCAAATCCTCGAGCGCTTCGACATCGCTGGGGTCAACCACCATTTTATCAAGTTTGATGCCGCGCACTGCACCCGAACCGTTGACGGTCACGCTGACCATGCCGCCACCCGCGCTGCCAACTATCGCGGTGGCGTCGAGGCGTTCCTGCATTTCGGCTTGGGCGAGTTGCGCCTTTTGCGCTTGTTTCATGAGCTTTTGAATGTTCATGAAATCAGTTTACCGCGTTTGGGAAGTTGTGACAAAACACCAGGAATTCTCAAGACTGAATCTCGAGCGAAGTCAACTACAGGACAAGAACCTCGAGCTACACGTGTAAAGCAATAAAACTCCCTTCTCCCGCAAGCGGTAGAAGGGTCGGGGATGAGGGTAACGAGTTTGCTATCCCGCGAACGCCCACTCGAGCAATTGATCGTAATCGCGTTGTGCTTGAGCAAAAATCCGGCTGTAACTTGCCATGTCCTCGAGTTGAATCACGATGGTCGATTGCGCACTGGCTTCGGCTTCGTTTTTGCGCATGAACATGGCGATCAACGCCCCACCTTGGTATTCGATGGTGTGAAGGCGCGCGGGTTTGCGGCGCAGTTCGCTCGAGAGGTCAAGGTTAAAACGTTCGGCTTCGGCGAGCAAATGCCCAAGTTCTGAAGCCCTGGCGACATTGCCAGCCTCGAGTTTACCATCGCTGCGAATAATGCCTGTTTGTCCAATGCCGCGTTCGCGACTGATGTCTGCAAGCCATCGGTGAAGGGCGTTGTTTTCCCCAGCGCCGGTTTCTGGAATGGCTGGGGTTTCAACCACTGGTGTTGGTGTTTGAACTACTGCGACTGGCTTCATCGAGAACACACCGAGCAGGTCATCAATTTGGCTCGAGTCTGCAAGGGCGGCAGCCACGGCACTGGCGGCGGCGTATTCTTGACGGGCGTGTTTAATCAGCTCTTCGGCTTCTTCAAGGTTTTTCTCGAGGCGGCTGCGGGTTTCTGGGGTGATGCGGCTCATGTTACGTTCGGCTGCGAGCGCGTCGCTCAGGCGTGAAAGTTGCCTGATGGTTTCGCCACCCATGCCTTTGTAACTGTTTGCTTCTTCAACCAGCGCATCGGTTCTGGAGCGCCAGTGGCTTAATGCCGATTCTTCGTTTAAACGCAAATTCTCAAGTTTGTCCCAGGCGCTGGCGAGGTCAAGCAGCTTGCCCGCTTCGTGGGTTTCTCGGGCGTTTGTGATTTCGCTCAGCAAACTCGAGGCTTCTGGGATGGCGGCGTATTCGCGCACCGCACTTTCGATTTCAGAGAGTTCACGGCGTTGGGCGTTTAGGCGTGCTTCGCGTTGCGCACGCAATGACGCCTCGAGTTGGTTGAGGTCTGGATGCTCACCGAGTTTGAGTGATTCTCGAGCTTCGCTAATGTCTGAGAGCAGTTCAGTGGCTTTGATTTGATTGGCTCGTTCTTCAAGGTTTTCAAGCTTACTTTCAAAGACTTTTGTGGCTTCCAGACCAATGTTGCTCAGATTGGTTTTGAACACCTCGAGTTCATTGGTGATGAATTCGCCTGCTTCGAGTTTTTTGCTGGCGGTTTCAAAATTCGCTTCGAGGGCATCGA
>JANMUC010000084.1:0-13899 GCA_031391225.1 Deinococcales bacterium | reverse complement strand
GGTGCTGTTGGCGGCGGGTTTAGTCAGCACTGGGGCAACGGGAGGTTCGGTGGGGCAGGCGGTTAAGACCAGCATCAGCCCCAAAAGCCCGTGCTTTAACTCGAGCTTTGTGGCAAAGAATAAAGGCGGTTTCATCTGGGTATTATGACACTCAAGCCTCGAAACTTAAATGTGAGGCTCGGGTTGATCCAAACCATTTGTTTGCGGCTCGATTGACCAAAAAATTATTCGATTCTCGAGTCGCTTTTTGGTACGCTAAACGCATGGATTTAAATGATGTGCGATTAGAGCATTTTCAACCTTTGCTGACGGAGAATTTTAAACTCGAAAACAGCGATATCACATTTACCTTGCTCGAGGTCAAAGCCTTAAAAACCCAGGCAGGTGCAGCTCGAAGCGCTTTTTCGTTGTTGTTTACCTGTCCTGTGCCAGCCCCCCAAGGCACGTATGCGCTGCATCATGAGGCGCTTGGGCAACTCGAGGTTTTTCTTGTGCCGATCAAACAAGACGGTGCGGGAGTGCAACTTGAGGCTGTATTTAGTTAGTACGGCGCAGCATTTTGATGTAGA
This sequence comes from Deinococcales bacterium, assembly GCA_031391225.1. Lineage (GTDB taxonomy): Bacteria > Deinococcota > Deinococci > Deinococcales > JAAFIG01 > JANXTZ01. Next base: position 13,330 of record JANMUC010000084.1, on the reverse strand, counting down.
CACCTGATGCCTCATCCTCGAGTTCAATAAATCCCATGCGGGCGTACCAAGCCCTGGCAAAATTATTGACTTCGACGTGCAAGCTGATGTTTAAGCCCGAAGCTTGCGCCTCGAGAAACAACTGCTCAAAACACCATTTGGCAATGCCACGTTGTTGGTAGGCAGGCGCAACGATAATGTCCATCAATCGGATTTCGATGTCACGATGCACGTACAGCCGTCCAACTGGCACGCCCTCGAGCAAGATCAGGTCAAATCTTGCGCCTTGGTAATGCTGGTAATAGTGGGTTCGTTGCGCCAAGAACTGGCTTCTAAGAAATTCTATTTTTTGGTCAACGGTCCAGGGTACTGGCGCAAGTTCCGCTGCTCGAGAATCGGCGTAAAGTTGAAGCAGAAACGGGATGTCCGTTTCTGCTTCGGTGACTAAGGTTAAATTCATGATTCAGTTTACCGTAGGGCGCTGCTTGCACACTTTCAAACCAGATACGTATTGGTAAACCCAGATCGAATGCCGCTGCGTAACGCGTTCAAACGTGGGTGCATTTCCGAAACAGGCTCGAGGGTGCGGCGAATCCCGTTTTTCTCGAGTTGAATGCTGTTCTGATTTTGGTTGCGGGCAAATTCGAGGGTGCCTCGAGCCGTTTGGATTTTTGTTGTCCGTAAGGCTTTTAGAAAATTGAGTGCATCGCTGGTGCTGGCTTGCGCCAGGATTGCTGCGCTTTCCTGTCCGAGCAGTCTAACGGCGTCAGGCTCGAAGCTCGAGAAGGCGGTGGTGGCTTGAATATCGGTCAATGCGCTGGCACTGATCGGCACTCGGGCGCTACGCAGCATCTCGAGGTTTGTTGCATTGGAGGCGATCACGTGAATATGGGCTGGTTTGAGGCTGCGGATTTGCTCGAGAACGGCATTGAAATCTGTTTTGCCAGAGGCATCAAGCATGATAGTGCCAAGGATTGTGCCGCCTGCGCTTTCAAAACCGCTTTGGAAGGCAAATGGCAGGTCGTAACCCGCTTCGCGCAGGCTGCAAACCATGACAGCAGTGTTGCCGCGTCCGATGTTGGTTTTGCGTTGCTGCGCGGCATGAACCCCAAGCGCCCATTCGGATTGCCAGAGTTTGAGGCTGTTGGAAAGGATAAACGCGCTTGTCTCGAGGCGTTGCGGTATTTTTGCGCCAAATTCGTTGCAAATCGCGGGCAGGGCGTGCTGCTCGAGAATTGGGCGCAAGACATCGCTGTAACCGTCGCCGAGGGATACCAGAACATCAAATTGTTTGCGCTCGAGGATTTTTGTGGCGGCAAAAGCGGCGCTGCTGGTGGTACTGCCCGCATCTATAAAGCTAATCTCGAGGTTTTGATTTTGGGTTAAGCCGTGTAAGAAGCGGCTCGAGAGCGTTTTAGGGGCAAGTGCCAGCACCCGCAATTTGTGCGGTGCGGCTTGAGCGGCGATACCAATCGCGGGGATGGCTGCCCCAACTCCGAGGGCGTGTAAGAAATCACGGCGTTTCATCTGACTCCTTTAGTTTCTGGCTGGGAATATACCTTGCAGGGCAATACAGAAATTTACCACCAGGTACGGCATCATGTTGTTGTGCGGTTGGCTGCTGCCACTCGGGGAAATGGTGGTACTGAGTGGCGTGTTCGGGGCAGTGCTTGCATAGGGTGTTTCGCCCACCACTCGAGCGGGGACTGCGCCGCCAGGATTGTTGCTGTCACCAACGGCACTGATTGCCCCAAAACTGTGGTTATGACCAGGTATTTCGGTTTGCAACAAGGTGATGCTGCTGCTGCCAGAGGTTTCACCAAGGCTATAAAGACTTAAACCAGGTCCTTGCCCGGGATGAATTGGGGCTTTTCCTTGTAAATTTGGCAAGCCAAACGTGGTTTGACCGTTTCCGCCATAGTTTGTGCCAAGCAAACTAAACAGCGCCGTGTTTTGAGAAATAGGAATTAATTGCCCATTGCAAAATGCCCAACCTCGAGGATTGAAGTTAAAACCCATCATTCTGATTTCTGCAATAAATGGAGTTGACATAAACGCTCCTTATGTTGGTGTTGGGAAAATACCGAACAACGAAATAATAAAATTCACTGCCAAAAACGGTTGAATGTTGCTGTGTGGTTGCGAACCTCCAACACTGCTCATGCTGCCAGCGTTCATGTTGACGGTCGGACTTTCGGCAATATACAAATCAATGTCTGCCACGCCAAGGGTAACGCCTGCGCTGGGAGTGCCTGTCGTGCCCGCGTTGCTCGAGACTTGAACAGTGTGGTTATGGAATGGCAATTGCGGACTGGTAATGGTGACGCTTTCCGTACCAGCCAGTTCGCCAATAATCCGATTGCTTAACCCAGGTCCTGCCCCCTGATGAATTGGCAGACGCCCACGCAAATCGGGTAAGGCAAAAGTATTTTGACCGTCCCCGCCATACGTTGTACCGATTAAAGCAAATAATACGTCGTTTTGGGAAATAGCCAGCAGTGAACCGTCACAAAATGCCCAATCTCGGGGTGCAAAGTTACCACCGAACATCCGAATTTCTCCAACATATGGTTGACTCATAATGCCTCCGCTAATTCCGACTTGGGAAAATGCCTTGTAAGGCAATACAGAAATTTAGGACCAGATACGGCTGCATGTTGTTGTGCGGTTGCGAACCTCCAGCGCTGCCAATGTTGGTCAGCGCAGTCCCGTTGTTCTGGGCGGCATACAACTTGGCTGCCCCGTTGCCAAAGCTGTTGTTGGTTGGCACTGCCGCCGCACCGCTGCCGCTCGAGACACTGTGGGTGTGGCTGTGGGTTGGCATTTCACCGACAATCAGGGTGTGGTTTTCCTCGCCGCCTTGTTGCCCTTGGGTAAAGTTATTTCCAAAATGAAGTGGGGTACGCCCCCGAAAATCGGGCAAGCCGAAATTGGTTTGACCATTGCCACCATATTGTGTGCCAAGCAAAGAAAATAGTGCCTGGTTCTGATTGATCGGTAAAAGCTGCCCGTTGCACTGTGCCCAAGACCTTGGGGCAAAACCAAACGCCATAATCTTGATCTCACCAATAAAGAAATCTGACATAAACACGCACCTCCCTTTAGAATGTTGGAACAACTACGGTGCAAGTGCCAAAACCAGGGGCTGCCGAACCCAGCACACTGACCATTGCCGAATTGTTCGGTAAGTTGCTGCGTGGCGCATTTAGTAACCAACTTTGCACCCCTGCGGCTGTGGTAATTGGTGTACCAGTTGCACCGTTTAAATTAAATGTATTGAGTGTAGCCGATACTCGGCGAATAAAGTAATTGACCCCACCGTTGGCTATCGCCGTCGCATCGGTGAGATTCACATTGTTTGCTTGTTCATTCAAGCAAACCGAGGCATTTGTTCCAGCAGAAACACCGCTTTGTACAGCAATACCATATAACGCCAAAGGATCGGCGCTGGTTACGATGTTATTTGTTACTGTGGCTTGCAAATTGGCTGTGGTGGCAGCAGAACCAACGATAATGTTAATACCGATAATTTCGGCATCCAAAACGGTATTGGCGTCAATCAGGGCTTGCAAGGTGGCTGCCTGTCGTACCCGAATGTCCATGCCTGCACTTGCACCAGTATTCGCACCAGCGTGCAAGTCTATGGTGTTGCCTTTGATGCGCAGTTTATGGGTTTGTGCAGGTGTGTCCGTATCAACCCGAATGCCAGAACCATCGATGGTAATTAAATCCATGCGGTTGTCATCAATGGTGGTGGTGGTTGCCCCGCTCGATTGATACTGGGTGTTAATACCAAAAAGGTCATTTTCACGGAAACTGGTTTTTTCGACTTTCAAGACCATCGAAGCACTCGAGCCAATCAGCGTATTTGCAGCAATACCGCTGGTGTCTCCAGCTTGAATTCTAGAAGCAACTGTCGTTGCGTTGCCAGCCGTCACAGGAACCGTACCAATCACCTCGAGCGTGTTGCTGCTGGTGCCGCCGCCAGCGTACAAAACAGCGTTATTGGTGACAACGCCACTGGTGCTTGGTGTGGCGATGGTCACATCCTCGAGGTGCAAGAGGTTTGCGCCTGTGCTGGTGCTGGCATCCACACCTTCGTTGGCGGGACTGGTGATTTGCATGTTCTTTAAGGTGACCGTTCCAAATTGGGTGGTCAGGTTCACACCATCGCTGGTATTGGTGGTCAAAACCCCACCGCTGCCTGCGGTTGTTCCAGTGCCCGTCACGGTAAATGAACCTGTGGTGTTGGCTAATTGAATCCCGTTGACCCCGCCGCTCGAGTCTACTTTGGTCAGGTTAACCGCTAAATTACCGCCTGTTAAGTTAATCGCTTGGGCTGCGCCCGCCACGACACTGGCGCTCGAGACGGTCAGTGTGCCGCCAACCGTTCCAGTCAGACGACCCACGGTCAAACCAGAAATCGTGTTGTCCGTTGCGACCGTAATTGGGCTGGTGATGACTGGCGCACTGCCAGCCGCCTGCAATGGATTGCCACCAACGACAAGTGCCACGCCCGAACCAATCAGTTGTTGATTGTTCTTCAACGTCAAGCTTGCGCTGCCCGTGCTGCCTTTGACGTAAATGTAATCACCCACGGAAGTGGTATTCGGCGCGGACACGTTCAAGCTCGAGACACTTTGGAATGGTCCGGTACTGCGACCATCGCCGCCACCCGCCGCGCTCGAGTCAATGTACCAAACCATATTGGAAATCGAAACTGGGGCTTTGAGGGCTGGGGCAGTGCAACCAGCCACGCTGTAACTGACAGTGTCTGCTGTCGTTGACTTCACCAAGGGCGTAAAGGTAAACGAACCATCGCTGGCAATGGCAACATTACCGCCGTTGGCGCTCAACATTCCACCCGATGCTGCGCCAAGCGCCGTACCATCCAAGGTGGCGTACTTACTGAGTAAACCAGTTGCGGCATTGACCGACAATTGCGTATTGCCCGTGGCTGCAAAGTTAAACGCGGTGTTATCCGTGATTTTCAGGTTTCCACCAAGGTACGAAAGCACGCTGGCAACGCCCACCGTTTTCGCGCCAGGAATAAACACGCCGTTGTTATTTGGGTAACTCGAACCGCATAAGTAACGCACTTCGGTTGCGCCCAGTGCCGTGGCTCGAGCGCCTGCACCTGAAGCCGTTTGTTCTTCAAGGCTTTCGGTCACACGGGTGACGTTGTCGGCAAAAATCAGGAAGGTTTCAGAGTAACGATACGCAGTGTTTCCAGCGCCAGCGTCACCACTTTGCGGCACTTGCAAACCAATGGTTAAGCTGTTGTCAGTTGTACTGCGCACGATGTTACGACCATTCGCAGCATTGCGAGCCACGTAGCCATAAGACAGTACACCTTCACCTGCAACGCCGTTGTTGATCAAACCACCCGTTTGAGCATCGGTTTGAATCGTGCTGGTTTCCGAGGGTGAAAAGACTTGCATGTCGGCACGGGCATCATCAACAATGAAACCGCCCACTCCATCGGTTTTCATACCGTGCGCGGGTTTGAGTTGCAACGCCCAAGTTGCAGGATTGCTCGAGCCTCCACCAAAATCTTGAATGTTGGTAAAAGCGCTGTCATTGATGTTCTCAGACCCAACAACGCTGCGCTTGTGATAGGCGATCAGTGTGACATTGCTGTAATCGGTCACCGCATTCAAGTTCTCGAGGCTAAAATTAGCCGTTAAAAAACGGCTCGTGCCCGTTGTTGGGGTCTGAACTTGAAGGATGGCTTTGGTAAATTTGAAATCTGTTTCGGCAGGAAAACTGGTAACTCGAGTTTGACGGTCAAAATGCGCGATGGCAGTTTTTGCCCTCGAGTCAAAATCGATGGTGATTGATCCGAGCATGGTGGGTTTAAACGCTACAGGCGAGGGTTTTGGTGGTATTTGCGGTGTTGGTGGTGCCACTTCGGCTTGCGGTTGACCGCAAGCCATCAGGATGCTGGCAAGCAGCAACCCAGTCCATCCCAGACGGTTTTTCATTGCAACTCCTGCACATCGAGTGGATTTGGGACGACATTGCCACCAATCGACAAGATCACTCCTGTCAAACTTAAAAAATTGTGCTGCTCGAGGGAGGGCGTTTGATACTGTTGCTTTTGAAGCTCGAGTTGCGGGTTGGTTATTGGTTCTTGGGCTTGAAGTTTGGTCACGTTCTTTACCTTCCCTTTCTATACTGTGTCTGTACGCATAGTGCCTACCGAAACGCGTCGTGACGAAATTGAACATCGAGTACCGTTGACCTCAGACTGATTCTTTGTGCCGCCTGTGAATAATAAGAATCTAGCGTCATTTTGCCGTCACATGGGAAGTCTGCCCAAATCAAATGGCTGTTTTCTTTCGATTTTCAATGAGAAGCTTGAGGTAAGACAAGTTATACCACCAATTGTCAAAAAAATCTTTTATTTCCCGTCACCGTTGGATTTTTTGCAAAAGCAACATGTGTCTTACAAAACCTCTTCGTCAAATCTTCGAAAATCACGGAACGAATCTGCACGACAGGTCGTAAACTAAAGCCATGAGCCTTCTCGAGGTACAAAACCTAAGCAAAACCTACGGCAGCCGAAAAAGCGTGGACAACATCAGTTTTTCATTAAACGCTGGCGAAATCGTCGGCTTTCTAGGACCCAACGGCGCTGGCAAAACCACCACCATGCGCATGATCGCCGGTTTAATCCGCCCCACCTCTGGCAACGTTAATTTGCTGGGCAAAAGCGTTCCGGGCAATACCCTGCGCGACATGGGCGCAATGATCGAAGAACCCAGCTTTTACCCGTACCTGTCTGGGCGCGAGAACCTCAATTACGCCGCAGGAATGCACGGCGGAATCTCGAGCAACCGTGTGACCGAAGTGCTCGAGATGGTCGGTTTGACCGCCAGAGCCACAGACCGCGTTTTTAAGTACTCGCAAGGCATGAGGCAACGCCTTGGACTGGCTCGAGCACTCTTGCCCAGCCCCAAACTGTTGATGCTCGACGAACCCGCCAACGGACTCGACCCCGAAGGCATCGCCGAACTGCGCAACATTATTGGAAACTTTGGCGAACAAGGCATCGCTGTGCTGGTCAGCAGCCATATTTTAAGCGAAGTCGAACGTTTCGCCCCCAGAATTTTAATCATCAACAAAGGGCAACTCCTGCGCGACTCGAGCATTCATACCAGTCCAACCAACACCGAAGCCGAACTGACTTACCGCATCGAAACCGAACAAGCCGTGCAAGCCCTGGAAATCTTAAAACGCGAAACGTGGGTGTCTCGAGCGGACTTACTACCCACAGGCGTTCGGGTGATCATTCCAAGATCGGGCGCGTACCGCCTCGCTCCGCTTTTGGTGCAAGCGGGCATCAACCTGACCGAACTCTCCAAAGAAAGCGAAACCAGCCACGCCGGCGACCTCGAGCGACTGTACCTAGAGGTAGTTGGAGCGCAACAAAGTCAGGCACAGCAAAATCAGACCCAACCGAATGGAAGTGGCATCAATGCTTGAAATGATCAAAGCCGAACTGACCAAAGCTTTACGCAAAAAACGCTTCTGGGTGCTTTTCGCCATCATCGCCGTGATCGTGCCACTGGTGCAAGTCATCAGCGCCGGATTTTTATCAGGACGCGTCTCGAGCGCCCTGGCAGAAAGCGCCACCGTCACACGAGCGATCAGTGAAATCGCCTCGCCGTACAGCCTGGCACGCAACCACGTTGGCGGCACACTCCAAGCCCTGCTCTACGTGCTGGCAGCGGTTGTTGCCGTGTTTATTATCGGCGAAGACCGCACCTACAAAATGTGGAAAACCATTCTGGTCGCCCAACCAAACCGTTTAAGAGTCTTAAGTGCAAAATTTTTATCTGGAATGCTGATTTTACTGATCATGATTGTTGGCGGTCTGATCGGCGCACTGCTTTTTGGTTCAATCAGCATTGCCCTTGGATATGCCACAACCTTCGCAGGCGATTGGGGCAACCTGCTCGGCATTACCGCACTGCAATGGCTTGTCCTGGCAGCACCCCTCGCGCTAGGGTTCTTAATCAGTTGGCTCACGGTTTCCCCCGCCATCGCCGTGATTGGCGTGGTCGTGTTGCCAGCCCTGGCTGAAGGGATTGTGACCGCCTTAATGGCATTGACTGTCAACAGAATCACACCTCTAACCGCCGCTTTCGAGGCGCAACGCATTCAACAAAACATTGAAACAATGCGCCAGTACTTCTTCACTCCCAACGTCGGCATCGGCTCGAGACTGCTCGGCGACACCATTAAAGGTTTTGGCATTGGAGGCTCAGGCGACGTGATCCCAGTTATGGATTGGAATCAAATCTGGGCTTCGGCTGGTGTTGCCGCCGTGTATTTTGCGATTTTCGCTGGTTTGTTGGTTTGGAATTTCACGACTCGAGACGTTCACGATTAAAAATTCTTGCTTGCAGACATAAAAATTAGCAGTTGTGCTACCCTCACCCCCGACCCTTCTTGATTCCAAGACGCACCTGCGGGCGGAATCGCTTCTCCCAACATCAGGAGAGGGGAGTTTTATTGTATTACACGTGTGGCTCAAGGGTTTTTCCTTCTCCCTGCGGGAGAAGGTGTCAGCGAAGCTGACGGATGAGGGCTTCAGGCGAGGTAAAGTCCATTTTTTTGGCGTGAGACTCAAGTTTCTGGATTTAGTCCGAGTCAATGACTCAGACCATCACCTACATTTTCTCAAACCATTTCGCGGTATCCAGGCAGCGTCAAAAATTCAATAAACGGCTTCGCAGTCGCAACCTCGAGCAGCAACCCCGCCGCCTTGGCAAAGCGTTCTGTCCCCAGTCGCTCGAGTTCGGTGTTTAAAACGTTTTTGACCAACTCGAGCGTGACGGTGGTGCCATCCTCGAGTTTGGTGTGATGTTCAATCCATTGCCAGATTTGCGCCCGACTGATTTCGGCGGTGGCGGCGTCTTCCATCAGGTTGTTGATGGGCACTGCGCCCGAACCGTTCAGCCATGCCTCAAGATATTGGAGTGCAACGCTGATGTTGAGGGTCAAGCCTGCCAGGGTCACGCCGCCCGTGGGAACAGTCAGCAAGTCTTTGGCGGTCACATTTACCTCGAGTTGCTTGTCGATTTGGTTTGGACTCGGCATGATGCGGTCAAAAACCTCGAGCGCGACGGGTACAAGCCCTGGATGCGCGACCCAAGTGCCATCGTGTCCGTCGGTGGCTTCGCGGGTTTTGTCGGTGCGGACTTGTTCGGTGGCTTTGTTGTTGGCTTCAACATCGTTTTTGACGGGAATAAACGCACTCATGCCGCCAATCGCGTGAGCGCCGCGTTTGTGGCAGGTTTTGATGGCGAGTAAACTATACGAGCGCATCATGTGGGTGGTCATGGTGACTTTCACGCGATCTGGCATGACAAAATCTGGGCGCAACCTAAATTTTTTGATGGCAGAAAAAATATAATCCCAACGTCCGCAATTTAAGCCCACGCTGTGATCGCGCAGCTCAAATAAAATTTCTTCCATTTCAAAAGCCGCCAGAATGGTTTCAATCAAAACTGTGGCACGAATCGAACCGTGCGGAATACCGACGTATTCCTCGCTAAACGTAAAAACTTCATTCCAAAGCCGAGCCTCGAGATGTGATTCGAGTTTGGGAAGGTAAAAATAAGGTCCAGAACCTCGAGCCAAGAGTTCTTTGGCGTTGTGAAAGACGTACAAGCCAAAGTCGAACAAACCGCCAGAAATCGCTTCACCCTCGAGCGTGACGTGTTTTTCGGGCAAATGCCAACCGCGAGGTCGGACTTTGAGGGTCGCAGTTTTTTCATTGAGGGCGTACTGCTTGCCGTCAGGATTGGTGAAACCGATGGTGCGCCGAATCGCGTCGCGCAAGTTGATCTGCCCCAAAACGCAGTTTGACCATGAGGGACTGTTGGCATCTTCAAAATCTGCCATGAAAACTTTTGCACCGCTGTTGAGGGCGTTAATCACCATTTTGCGGTCTACCGGTCCGGTGATTTCGGCGCGACGATCCATCAAATCTTTGGGCGGTGGTGGCACGCGCCAGGTGGTGTCTTCGCGGACATGCTGGGTTTCAGGTAAAAAATCTGGTAACTCACCCGCTTCAATTCGTTTTTGACGCAGCGCCCTCGCCGCCAGCAATTCCGTGCGACGCCCCCCAAAACGGGTTTGCAACTGCCTGACAAACTCGAGCGCTTCGGGCGTTAAGACCTCAGTCATTTCGGCGGTGAGATCGGCGTTGATGCTCAGTCCTGAAATCATTTGGTTCATGATCTAGTTTAACTGAGGTTGCCGACTAAAATTCAACTCGAGGCTCGTTTTGGTATTGAAATCTAAGGCATTTTAAAACAGTGTTTGAGAATGTAAACTAATCCTTAGAAAGTTTCAGGAGGGCAACACATGGCAAACATCAAATTGATCGACAAAGCCACCCAGCAGCCCTTCGTGTTTGCAGTCTCGGAAAATGATGCGGTTGGAGTTGTGCTCGAAGAAGCCGCAAAATGGGCGGACACCAACGGATTCTCAAGCGTTACCCTTTGGCTCGAGGGCGACCGCAAATTAATCGTCCAAATTGATGACGAAGAACCGCTTCACTCCTGGATTGATCTTGATATTTTCCGTCAAGGACGCGCGGCAGATTTGGAAGCGCAACTCGATTTCGCCCGTGGCGAATTCAGACGGCGCGTTGTGGGTTACGGCAAGTTTGACCGTTAAACTTTAACGACTCGATCTTGCTAGGGTGCGCCATGCGCACCACAAGTACGTGACTGTTCACAAATTCAACGGTTCGAGATTTTGCTCATCGCATCTCGAGCCGTTTCTTCATTTGGGTACGGTCCAACGATCACCCTCGAGATACCATCTTCGCCCAGTTCGACGCTGGCTTTAAAACCTTGACTGGTTAATTGAGCGCGTAAGGTTTCGGCGTATTCCACCGTTTTGAAGGCTCCCGCTTGAATGCTGACGCTACCAGGACTGCGCCGCAATGGCAGTGCAGGCGTTGGGGCGCTCGAGCTTGCCTCGGTGGTTACAGGTGTTTGCGCAGTTGTACTCGAGGTTTCGGTGCTGACTGTTGGCGTTTCAACGGTACTCGAGACTTGAGGTTGTTCAATCGGTTTGGTGATTTCTGGAACGCGTTTCACAGTCTGACTCGAGGTTTCAGCTGGCGTCACAACCTCGGGTGCAACCTTCACAACCTCTGGGGCGCTCGAGACGGTGGGTTCAGGCTTTGGCGGGACTACGATTGCATCTGTCGTCACCGCTCGAGGCTCTGGGGCGTTCTTGGTCAAATCCTGCAAACTTCCGGCAGGTTTGATGCTCGAATTCGGTTTAGCATTTTTGACAACCGTGCTTGGCTCGAGCGTGACCGTCTTGGCGTTGCTGGTTTGATTCCTAAGGACAAATGCCAAACCGAGCGCTCCAAGCGCCAGAACTCCAACCGTTACCAAAACTTTGTTCACTCAACTCCCAATTCTATTCCTGTAACGCTCGAGTTGCTGAATATCCCACTCGATCAAGCTGCGATCACCTGCTTTGGATTCCACATGATGCCGCAATTCGTGCGTCAACGTCTCCCAGATTTGCCCTTGCCAGTCATAACCAGGGTCATAAACCCCGACGCGCTGGAATGACCCATAGTACAGCGCAATGTGGCGTCCAAGTCCAGCGTGCGGGCTTAAAAACTGTGGAATGCCAGGGTCAAGGTACTCGCCAAGCCGTACCAGACCTGGTTCTTTGGGGTCGGCTTTGACTTCTTCAAAGACGTGAACGCCTTGCAGGTCGTCAAAATAATGCTCTGGGATCAGGTCGATCATGTCGGCAACAGTTTGTTTGAAGGTTGGAAAATCCATGACTTGAGTGTACTATGCTCAGGTTTGGTGACTGTGATAGAAACCACGAGGCAAAGACGCAACATCCAAACCTCGAGTCAGATTCTAAATGCTTCGATCAAATCAAAGTTGTTGTAGTAGGGTGCGCCTCGCGCACCAATGCCAATTGCTGCTATAAGGTGCGCGAGGCGCACCCTACCAGCTCGAGTTTCATTTTGAAAAATCGTAGTTCTGTAAGGGCGTATTGCTTTACGCTTATTTTTTCTCGAGTTTAATCGTGGCGTTCAACCCCATACCCACCTGCCCAAAAAATCCTTTATTCACCTCGAGCGTGCCAGCGTAAACTTTTTTGGTGGTGTAAATCGGGCAGTTTGCGATCACGCACGGTTCTAGGGTAACGATGTCGAAGATAACGCCGTTTGCGTCAAAAAAGGCAACATCGAGCGGAATGAGTGTGTTTTTCATCCAAAATCCCACCGTGTTGGGGTCTTGTGGCGTGTCGTAAGCGAAGTACATGCCTTGCTTTTCGGGCAGTTTGGTGCGATACATCAAACCGCGTTCGGATTCGGCAAAGGTTTGCGCGATCTCGACGGTGATCTCGAGTTTGCTGGCTGGGTTGGTGATGATGGCTTTACCGCACTCAAAATTCATGGGGCTGACGCCCGATGGCAAGGCAAATTCTGACGGCTGGCAGCCGCTCGAGGTGCTGGGTTGGCAGGCGGTCAAACCCAAAAGCGTGAGCGTTAAAAACCAGGTGGCTCGAGGAGCAGTCATGAGGGCAGTTTACTGGATTGTGGCAAGCAATCTGTAATTAAAGGTGGCGGTTGTACTAAAGCCTTTGACTTGCACAAAATACGTTTGATCGCTGGTGGTGCTGTTGACAATTTGGGTGTTTCCAGCCGTGAAATCAAGCAAAGAGCAATTGCCGATACCAGCCTGGTCATCGCTTGTTAAGGACGTACCCGTGCTGTTGTAAACGGTAATCACAGTGTCAACGGTGGTGGCGCAGGTTGTCGAATTGTTCTGGTCGGTGGTCTCGAGTCGAATGGCATGACCGGCTGGAAGGGTGATTTGGTAATAATCAAGGTCGCTTGCGGGGCTAACACTGCCTGTGATGAACGCTTTGGTTTGCGAATCCAACATGGTGTTTGCAGTCGCAATTAAACCGTTTGGTTCTGTTTCAGAACCTGCATCAAGTCCGTCGTTTGTGCCGTTACCAGAAACAATTGCTGTTGTTGGCGCTGTGAGTACATTGGTCAATGTGACTGCCAAGCGATAATCAAATTGTCCTGCTGCATTTGCCTGTGCAGAACTCGAGGCTCGGACTTGCACATAATAGGTTTGGGTTGTTCCTGTCGTGTTGTTGGCGGCAGCATTGAGTGGTGTTGATCCTGTGCCATCAATCAGGGAACAAAAACCCCTGCCAGCGTCGTCATTGCTAACCACTAGTGCTCCTGCACTGTCGTACAAGGTTAAAAGACTGTCAACACCGTTGCTTTCGCAGGTTTCGCTTGTACGGTTGCCTTCGATCACCTCGAGCA
>JANMUC010000711.1:0-2158 GCA_031391225.1 Deinococcales bacterium | reverse complement strand
GGGATAATTTTGATCATTCTCATTAAAAATAAGAAGACCTGATAAATTTAAACGTACAAGAATACCAATTTTGTGATTTTGAGTGCGTTCTGCAATAACCAAAACTTCTTCATATCGTTTTTTAGCTTGCTGAAATGATTGAAGCATAAGTTCAAAGTTTGCCAAATTAATAAGACAGGTTGCCTCTCGAGAGACATCTCCGACCTGTCGCGCGAGCGCCAAAGCTTCTTCACCATATTTGAGGGCGCTTGGATAATCGTGGCTGAAAGAGGCGATAACGCCAAGGGTATTCAAGGCTTTGGAAAATACCATTTCACCTGATTCACTCATCACTCGGGTTAGATTGGCTGCGCGTTGCGCTTTGTGCTCGGCTTGTTGATTTTGCCTTAACCTGTACTGCAACCATGCCGCGCTGACCAGCATTCCTGCCAACGCCAAAGATTCTGGACTTTCAACCTCGAGTTTTACAATCGCCTCTTCAAACCAAATCAAACCCTCCGCGTACCTCGAGCGCTGATCGAAAAAAACAACCAAATCTTGAACTTTCTCGAGCCTAGGCGCTTGATTGTTTTGAATGGCGTGCGACCATGCGGCGCGAATATTCTCGAGTTCGGTTTCGATGTTGCGCATGGCGTTCGCGGCTTCAGACCCACGAATTTGGGTGGTGTCCCGCTCGAGTTTCGTCAGGTAATAATCGCAGTGACGTTCAAAACTGCTGGCATGACCAGCAAGCTCGAGGAGTTTTTCCAGCGTGAATTGGTACAGAAGAGGGTGAATGCCGAAGCGGTTGGTTTGGTCGCGTTGCACCAAACTTTTGTCGGTCAGGTTTGCCAGGGTTTGTAATTTGGTGGCGTTGATGGCACTGATGGCTTCTCGCGTTGCGCCGCCCCTGAACACGGCAAGTTGCGCCAAGGCTTGTTGCTCGAGTGCGGTCAGCATCTTCCAAGAATGCTCGAACACGGCGCGAATGCTGCGGTGACGTTCGGGCGTGTCGCGCAAAGTGTTGTCCAAGAGGTCAAGGTTGCGGCTTAAATCCTCACGCAGCTCTCTCAAACTCAAGGCGCGTAAAAGTGGCACGGCAAGTTCGATGGCGAGCGGAAAACCGTGCACGAGTTTGCAAATCTTGAGCGCATCGGCACGGTCTTCAGGGGTTTGGACGGGCATTCCAACCCTGGCGGCACGGTCTAAAAACAACTCGAGCGCGGCGTCTTGATCGGACCCTGCACTTAAACCCTCGAGTGGCGTGATCCATTCGCTGTGCAAATTCAAACGTTCGCGGGAGGTTACGATCAGCCGCAAGTTTGGGCAACGCTCGAGCAGCAAGGTCAAGTGAAAACCGTGTTCGATCAGGTGCTCGAAATTATCGAGCACCAACAAGATTTGACGTTGACCAATAGCCTCAATGATTTGCTCGAGCACTGGCGCATCAGGTTTCAGACTCAATTTTAAGACTTGCACGATTCTTGACAGCAACGCTTCAAGGTCGTTGATCGCCTCGAGCATCACCATAAACACACCGTCAGGAAAAACCTCGAGTTGCAAACTTTGCCGTGCCGTCTCGAACGCCAAACGGGTTTTGCCCACTCCGCCAGGTCCAACCAACGTCACCAGTCTGGCTTCCTCTTGCAGCAACTCGAGTACGTGCGCGGACTCTCGAGCGCGTCCGATGAAACTGGTCAAGCTCTGCCCTAAGTTGTTTGGAATCGCCAAAGGTGTGGCTGTGTATTCTCGGGCTTCAAGCAAGGTTATTCGTTGCAACCAAGTCGGCTCGAGGTTTTCAAAGCCAGAAATGTGTCTTGCCGCCTCGAGGTGCTGATTTGACACACCTTTTTCAACCGCCCGTTGCGCCAGTGTCAAATGCGCCTCAATCACTCCTCGAGCCAAGTACGCTCGCATCGATTCCACCCACTCGAGCAACTCTTGGTGAACATCCGAGATTTCCAGATTCTCGAGAAATGGTGCGGAGTACAACTCAACTGCCCGTTCTAAATCTTGATGCTCGAGCGCGAACAAGACCTCTGCCGCATCACACGCCACACCAGCTTTCAACCTCGAGCCAGAACCCTCAAACGCAGTCGGTAGAATTTGCCGCACACGGTTGATGGTGGTGCGTAAATTACCGGCTGGGTCATTCGCATTCGGGAAGAACAACTCGCGC
>JANMUC010000690.1:0-17141 GCA_031391225.1 Deinococcales bacterium | reverse complement strand
GTCACCAATTACGGCGAGTTTTTTCACGGTATCACACTGTTTTTGCTGCGTTATTTTTTGATTCCGCTCGAGGTGGCGCTGCGCTGGATTCCGCCCTGGGCAGTACTGATTGCGCTGGGTTTGCTGGGTTTCCATGCGACGCGGCGTTGGTTGCCAACGTTGGCGTTTGTGGCTTGCGCGTATTTGATTGGTTGTTTTGGCTTGTGGGACAAACTGATGCTGACACTGGCACTGATGATGGTATCCACGTTTTTGTGCATTTTAATTGGCATTCCGCTGGGTATTCTGACCTCGAAAAGCAATCGCCTGCGCTCAATTATGCTGCCCGTGTTGGACGTGATGCAGACCATGCCTGGTTTTGTGTATTTGATTCCAGTGTTGATGCTGTTTAATTTGGGCAAAGTCCCAGCAATTATTGCCACGATTATTTATGCGCTACCACCACTAATTCGCCTGACCGACCTCGGTATTCGTCAAGTTGATGCCGACACCAAAGAAGCCGCCGCCGCCTTCGGCACAAGCCCATGGCAAATGCTGCTTGGCGTCGAACTACCGCTGGCACGCCCCAGTATTATGGCGGGCATCAACCAAACCATCATGATGGCACTGGCAATGGTCGTGGTTGCCAGCATGATCGGCGCTCGAGGGTTAGGCGAGGATGTGCTCGAGGGAATTAACACGCTGAATGTCGGCAAGGGTTCACAGGCGGGAATTGCCGTGGTGATTCTGGCGATCATTATTGACCGAATCTCGCAGGCGTACGGTATGGAAGCCCGTCAACGACGCATTCTGAACGGGAAACGTTGATGAGCAAAATCAAGGTCAACAACGTCTTTAAAATCTTCGGCACTCGAGAAACCCAAGCACTCACCATGTCGCGTTCGGGCGCAAGCAAAGACGAGGTGCTGACAAACACCAACTGCACGGTGGGCTTGAAAGACGTTTCGCTCGAGATTAACCAGGGTCAGATTTTTGTGATTATGGGCTTGTCGGGTTCGGGTAAAAGTACCCTCGTGCGCCACTTTAATGGACTGATTCAACCCAGCGCTGGCGAAATATTAATTGATGGAACGGACGTGGCAAAACTCAACGACGCAGGATTGCGCGAGTTGCGGCGCAACAAAGTCAGCATGGTCTTTCAAGGATTCGGACTCATGCCCCACAAAACCACCCTCGAGAATGCCGCATTTGCGCTGCTCACCCGAGGCGAAAAAAAAGATACGTCACTCGAGCAAGCCCGTGTTTGGCTCGAACGAGTCGGCTTAAAAGGCTACGAACAAAAATATCCAGACGAACTCTCAGGCGGTATGAAACAACGCGTTGGACTGGCTCGAGCCTTAGCAGCCAACACCGATGTAATCTTGATGGACGAAGCCTTCAGTGCACTGGACCCATTAATTCGCGCCGAAATGCAAGACCAACTGCTCGAGCTTCAAAAAAGCCTGCACAAAACCATTGTCTTCATCACCCACGACCTCGATGAGGCGCTGCATATCGGCAGTGAAATCGCCATTTTGTACAACGGTGAACTGGTGCAAGTTGGAGTACCAAAAGAGATTCTCGAGAAACCCGCGAATGATTACGTGCGACGGTTTGTCGAAAAACGCGTTGCCAAAGAAATGACGTAAAAAAATATCGTAGGGGCGCTGCCTCTTGACTATAAAATGCACCTGGCGGGCATAGTCGCTTGCTGCGCCCTGCCTTTTCTGCCAAGAAACCCAATCAAAAATAGAATGTAACTCGAGGAACGAGGAATTGTCATCATGCCACCCTCATCCCCGACCCTTCTCCCGCAAGCGAGAGAAGGGAGAAAACCAAATGAATTGAATCTAAAAATTTAGGAGATTATTTTGAACATCATCACCGATACAAATTGGCATCAGTACGCGAAAGACATTAAGCTCGAGACTCGAGCATTTATTGACGGGCATTTTGTGGATGCAATTTCTGGGCAGACTTTTGAACGCGTTAACCCAGCCACGGGCAAGCATTTGGCGCACATTGCGGCGTGTGATGTTGCGGATGTGGATGTTGCGGTTAAGGCGGCTCGAGCGGCGTTTGAAAGTGGTGTTTGGCGGGATTTAAAACCAACGGAACGCAAACGGATTATGTTGCGTTGGGCAAATTTAATGCGTGAAAATCTGGCAGAATTGGCGTTGCTCGAGACGTTGGACACGGGCAAGCCAATCAAGGAAAGCGTGAACGTGGACGCAAGTTCTTGCGCGAATACGATTCAGTGGTACGCGGAGTGCATTGATAAAATGTACGACGAGATTGCACCGAATGGAAACTCGAGTTTGGTGATGGTGTCTCGAGAGGCGATAGGTGTGGTGGGTGCGGTTGTGCCTTGGAATTATCCGTTGATTATCACGGCTTGGAAATTGGGTCCTGCGCTGGCGGCGGGCAACAGTGTGGTCTTAAAACCTGCGGAACAAAGTTCGTTGTCGGCTTTAAAACTGGCGGCGCTGGCGAAAGAGGCGGGTATTCCTGACGGCGTTCTAAACGTTGTGACGGGACTCGGGCATGTGGCGGGACAGGCACTTGGAATGCACCAAGACGTGGACGTGATCGTGTTCACGGGCAGCACCGAAGTCGGTAGGAAATTTCTCGAGTACAGCGCAAAGTCAAACATCAAACGCGTGGGACTCGAGCTTGGCGGTAAAAGCCCGCACATTGTCACCCGCAATTCTGACCTCGAGAAAGCCGCAATGTACGTGGCTTACGCAATTTGGTACAACCAGGGCGAGAGTTGTAATGCAGGCTCGAGGTTACTGTTGGAACGCGGTTTGCGTGATGAGTTCATGGCGCTTTTGAAACCTTGGGCGGAACGTTTGAAACCAGGCGATCCGCTCGACCCGAACACCGAAATGGGCGCACTAATTTCACCAGAACATTGCTCAAAAGTGCTCGAGTACATTGCACTGGGAAAGCAAGAGGGCGCGAGCGTGGTGATTGGCGGGGCGCAAGTGCTGCAAGAATCTGGCGGCGTGTTCGTGCAACCCACAGTCCTCGAGAATGTCAGTAACAACATGCGCGTCGCTCGAGAAGAAATTTTTGGACCGGTGCTGGTCTGCATCGAATTTGACACGCTCGAGGAAGCGATTCAGATTGCAAATGACAGCGATTATGGGCTGGCGGCGGCGATTTGGAGCAACGACATCAATCAGGCGCATCTTGCTGCGAAGCGACTTCGTGCTGGTACAGTTTGGATCAACGCCTTTGACCATACCAGCGTCAACGCGCCGTTCGGTGGTTACAAGCAATCTGGTTTTGGACGAGACAAAAGCCTTCACGCCTTCGAGGAATACACGCAACTCAAAACCACTTGGCTCGAGTTCCACGGGAGCACGCTATGAATTACGAAATTGGACGCACACCACGGATTTTGGTCGGCAGCGAACACCTCTCGAGCCTCGCAGGAATCTTGAAAAGTTGGGAACGCGCCAGTGCCGTTTTGATTGTTGATGCGGTGATCGCTGAGGGCGAGTACCTTAAAACTCTTAAAGCTGCACTGGCAGGTGTGACCATCGCCCAGTACATCATCCCCGCTGGTGAACCCACCGTGGACAGCGTGAATGCCGCCGCGATTTACGCCCGCAGCTTCCCTCGAGCCGTGATTGTGGGCGTGGGTGGCGGCAGTGCGCTCGATATTGCCAAACAGGTCGCCGCGATTGTTGCATCGCATGAGGGGATTGAGCATTATTTGCTGTGCGCCAACCCGTTCACAGGTCGCCGCCCGATCATTGCGATTCCAACCACCAGTGGCACGGGCGCGGAAGTCACGCGGACTTGCATAGTCAGCGATACCTTTGGGCGCAAACTCTGGACGTGGGGCGATGAAATGCTGCCCGACCTCGTGATTCTTGACCCGAACGTAACAGTGACCATGCCCGCATTCGTGACCACTTCAACGGGCTTGGATGCTTTCTCTCACGCGCTCGAGGCGAACACGGGCAAGCGCAAAAACGCCATCTCGAGCGGCAACGCTTTGCACGCCATGAAATTGATTCGGCAGCACTTGCCAACGGCTGTTCATCAGCCCGAAACCTTGGAAGCTCGAGCGGGAATGCAGGAAGCCGCCATGCTTGCGGGACTGGCAATCGACAATAGCGGCACGGGGATTGCGCATTGCATCGGTCATGCGCTCGGCACGTTGTATCACATCCCGCACGGGGTTGCCGTGACCATCGCGCTCGAGGCAACGCTGGCTTGGAATATCGAAGGTGCAAGCGAGGCTTACACGGATGCCGCCGAAATTTTTGGAGTTCAACCAAACGAACTCCCTCAAACTTTTAAAACATTCCTCGAGCAAACTCAATTCGCCAATGCCATCAAAACAACCGCCACATTCGAGCCTCAAGCCATCGCCGAACTAATGAACGCCCCCGAAAATCAACCCATGCTGGGCAACAACGCTCGAGTTGTGAATGAAACCCAAAGGCTCGAGCTTGCTGAATTGACCGTGCGGGTTTGGGAAGGGTACGTGAAGTGAAAAAAAATCTTGGCTCAAACATTCAAAAATCGGTGTCTTGTAGGGGCGAGGCATGCCTCGCCCCTACGTTGACTTGTTTAATCTCGAGGCACGCATGAGCACCATCACCAAAATCGAAATCACCAACCATCAATTGCCGCTCGAGCCTCCATTTCCCGCAAGTTGGGACCCGAAACCGCGCACGAAATTTCCGGCAACCATCGTGCGGGTGTTCGATGATGCGGGGCGTGTGGGCGTGGGTTCTGGCGATGCGATGTACGGCTTTGCGGATTACCAGCATTATTTTATTGGGCAGGATGCGCTTGATCTCGAGCGGCACAACGCGGTTTTGAGCAACATCGAATTTCATGCGGGGCGTTGTTATCCGCTCGACGTGGCGCTCTGGGATTTGGCGGGCAAAATTCGGGATCAGCCCGTTTGGAAATTGGTTGGCGGCAAGTCGAACCGCATTCGGGCGTATGCCTCGAGCGGCGTCCATCGCAGCATTCCTGAGATGGTGGAGGTTGCCAAACAAGCCATCGCTTTGGGTTATCCTGCCTTAAAAGTGCGTTTTGGTCGCGCCAACATCAGCGACGATCTGGCGGTGATCGCCGCGATTCGTGATGCCACCGAGATGCAGCTCGAGTTGATGGTGGACTGCAATCAAGGTTGGCGGATGCCGTGGGACACCTTGCAACCTTGGAATCTCGAGAAGGCGATAGAGGTCGCGCAAGAACTCGAGAAACAACGCGTCTACTGGGTCGAAGAGCCGCTTCACCGTGGGGATTACAAGGGGTATAGCGCCCTCAAAAAAAGCGTGAACATTCTTGTCGCTGGCGGCGAAATGACCCGCGAGCCTTACGAATTCCGCGAGCTTCTCGAGCGTGATTGCCTGGACGTGTTTCAACCCGATTGCGTGTGCAGCATGGGCATTACAGGGTTGCGAAAACTGGCGCTCGAGGTTGAGAGACACGGCAAAATATTTACGCCGCACACTTGGGGCAACGGCATTGGCGTGATGGCAAACCTGCATTTGACCGCAGGCACAGTTACCGCACCGTTTATCGAATTCCCGTTTGATCCGCCCGAATGGAGTCTGGCGCGACGTGACTTTATGCTCAAAACCCCAATCGACATTGATGCTGAGGGTTGGATTACCCTGTCTGACGCACCAGGCTTGGGACTCGAGTTGGATGAAGTGATGCTCGAGAAAACCTTGAGTCCGCAGGCGACATTTTCATAGTTTTAGTCGAATAAATAAAGAAAAGAACCTCGAGCCACACGTGTAAAGAAACCAAACTCCCTTCTCTCCTCGGAGAGAAGGGTCGGGGATGAGAGGGAACGCGAGGATTCGTCTAATTTGAGTGCGCAAACAAAATGCGAATTTGAAATTCAACAAGGAGAAATAATGTTCATTGGTGAATCTTTTATCGGCAGCGGACCTAACGCCGCGCACATCAACGTCATGCTGGGCTTAAAAACGGGTGCGGCGGGTCATGCTTTCGCGGGCGCACTCTCGAGTCCAACCAAAGGGCATTTGCCGTTCATGGTGGTCTTGCAACCTGGCGTGCCGGTCAAGCCCATGACGGCGTTTATCAACAAAGCCGATTTGCGTGGTGAAACGCATGAGGGCATGACTTGGGGTGCGGCGCAGGCGGGTGTCGCCAAGGGCGTGCAAGAGTGTTTGCTCGAGCATATTTTGCCCCAGGAAGCGGAGAACGATTGGTGCGTGATTTGCGCGGTTTGGGTCAATTGGACGGCGAACGATGCCGATGAAGTCTTTGCCAACAATTACGCCGCCGCGAAAGCTGCGGTCACCAATGCGATCAACCTCGAGCCTAAACTCGAGGTCGTGCGTGAGGCGGCGAAGAACGTGTTTAATCCGTATTTCACGCCGAAGAACTGAGTTGAGGACATTATGGATTATGTAAATCTGGGCAGGACTGGTTTGAAAGTTTCGCAGTTGTGCATGGGAACGATGGGCTTTGGGACGCCAGCTTGGCGACCTTGGGTGCTGGATGAGGCTGCAAGCACGCCAATCTTAAAACACGCTCTCGAGCGCGGCATCAATTTTTTTGACATGGCAGATTTTTACTCGGGTGGCGCGGGCGAAGAAGTGGTCGGGCGGGTGTTGTTGAACAGCGTCCCTCGAGATCAACTGGTGCTGGCAAGCAAAGCCTATTACGCGATGGGTGCTGGTCCGAACGATGGCGGACTCTCGAGAAAGCATTTGTTCGACGCGATTGATGGCTCGCTAAAACGCATTGGCACAGATTATCTGGATTTGTACATCATTCATGGTTTTGACATGTTCACGCCCATCGAGGAGACGCTCGAGGCACTGAACGACATCGTGCGTTCGGGTCGGGTGCGCTACATTGGCGCGAGCACAATGTACGCCTGGCAGTTTGCGAAAATGATTTACACTTCACGCTTGCGTGGTTGGTCGGAGTTCGTTTCGATGCAATGCCAGTTGAACGCCGCCTACCGCGAGGAGGAACGCGAGATGATTCCGTTCTGCCGAGATCAAGGGATTGCAGTCACGCCATTTTCGCCGCTTGCCCGTGGTTTATTGTCTGGAAACCTCGAGAGTCTGCGCAACAAAACCGATAATTTCACGCAAGATCAATTCGGCGATCAAACGTCGCATAACATTGCCAAAGCCGTGGCGACTGTGGCAGAGGCTAGGGGAATCTCTAGTTCCCAAGTCGCCCTCTCATGGGTTCTTAACCGTCCTGGCGTGACAAGCAGCCTGTTCGCGGTGGATAATGTCGCGCAGATGGACGAGCAAATCGCGGCGCTCGAGTTGAAATTAACTGAGGCAGAATTGCTCGAGATTGACCGTCAGTACACGCCTTGTGATGTCATTAACGATCATCACGTCAACCGCATTCCACGCAACGCCAGATAAAATTTCACGGAGGATTTCATGACAGCCACACTCGAGTTTCAAGGGCAGACCAAAGCATTGATTGGCACTGGTTGGGTCAGTCCAGCCAGTTCGTATTCGCTCACCAGTCCGTCCACAGGGCAGGTCATCGCGCATGTTGCAGATTGCGGTGTCACCGAGGCAAATGTGGCGCTCGAGGCAACTGTTACAGCCTTTGAAACTTGGCGCAACACCACGGCGTATGAACGATCAGCGTTGATGAAAAAATGGTTCGCACTCATCCTGCGTGACGAGCAAGAAATTGCACGAATGATTGCGCTCGAGATGGGCAAACCCGTTTCCGAAGCGCTGGGCGAGGTGCGTTACGCCGCCAGTTTTATCGAATGGTACGCCGAGGAAGCCAAACGCGTGTACGGCGAAATTATTCCCAGCCAGTTCGGGCATAAGCGTTTGTTTGCATCCAAACACCCAGTTGGTCCTGTCTACGCGGTCACGCCCTGGAACTTTCCGGCAGCCATGCTGACCCGCAAGGTTGCTCCTGCCCTCGCGGCAGGTTGTACCTTCGTGCTCAAACCCGCCGAGCAAAGCCCACTGACCGCCTTAAAGCTCGCCGAACTCTGGCTCGAGGTTGGTGGTCCTGCGGGGGTCTTCCAAGTGCTTCCTTGCGCCGATCCCATCGCGGTGTCAAAAGTCTTCATGGAAGACTCGAGAATCCGCAAGATCACGTTTACGGGTTCAACGGAAGTAGGTCGCATTCTGACCAAACAAAGTGCGGACACCTTAAAACGCGTTTCGATGGAACTCGGTGGGCACGCGCCGTTCATTGTTTTTGACGATGCCGACATTGAACAAGCCGTCAAAGATGTGGTCGCCTGCAAATTCCGCAATGCTGGACAAACTTGTGTTTGCACCAACCGCGTTTACGTGCAACGCGGAATTCTCGAGGTTTTCACCGCCAAACTTGCCGCCGCCGTCTCGAGCTTAAAAGTCGGTGATTCGCTCGATGTCAGCACTCAAATTGGACCACTTGTGGATGCTCAAGGACTGGCGAAAGTCAAAGCCCACGTTGCGGATGCACTGTCGCACGGTGCAACAGCCGTCACGGGCGGCGCTGCACTCGAGGGGCTGTACTTCCAACCAACTGTGCTTGCAGGCGTGACCGAAGACATGCTTGTGATGCGCGAAGAAACCTTTGGACCTGTCGCACCCGTGATTGTTTTTGACACCGAAGCCGAGGTTTTACGCGCCGCCAACAACACCCCGTTCGGTCTGGCAGCCTACCTCTGGACAAAGGATTTATCTCGAGCCATGCGGGTTTCAGAAAAACTCGAGTACGGCATTATTGGTTTGAATGACCCAATCCCAAGCACCGCCCAAGCGCCATTTGGCGGCATCAAACAAAGCGGTTTTGGACGTGAGGGTGGGCATTTTGGACTCGAGGAATACTTGTACGTGAAGTACGTTTCGATGGTGATTTAACTTAATATTCTCGTTTACGACAATCCCAATTCAGTGCTTTTTTATTCACCCCTGCCATTAGGTAGGGAAAGTGGCTCGAGCGACCCAGCCCGTTAGGTGCGTCTTTTGGGTCAAGAGAGCGCAGCGAGAGACGGAGGGGTCGCACAGGATTGGTTCGACGACTGAATCTTGCACGACCCCCCGCCGCAAGCGGCGACCCCCTACCTGACGGCAGGGGGTGAACTTTAAAGCCTGAAACATTTTCCTTATGAAAAACGAATCACGCGTTTTTCTTGCGCCGAACGAATTGCCTCGAGCGACAATTGCAAGCTTTTGATGTTGTCCTGCCCCGAAGTCACGGGTTCTGTTCCCGTGCGAATCGCTTCAACAAAAGCGTTCAAACTCCCGACCCGTCCAACAAACTCGAGGTTTGGTAACTCGAGTTTGCGTTCTCGTTTGCCGAATTTTCGGATTTTCACCATGTCGGGCGCGTGGTTGTCGCGGCTACTGAAACTGATCTCGCCGTGTTCGCACTCGAGTTTCCATTCGCCAGCCCAGGGTGTGACGGGACTTGGAGAAACCCAACTGCCTCGGTAATTGACGACTGTACCCCGATCAAAGCCAATGTTGACATTAGCACTGGCAGGGTCACGGTACAAGCTCCAAACAGGATTCCAAGCGTGCGCGTAAAGCTCGAGCGCGTCTTGTTG
Organism: Deinococcales bacterium; assembly: GCA_031391225.1. Lineage (GTDB taxonomy): Bacteria > Deinococcota > Deinococci > Deinococcales > JAAFIG01 > JANXTZ01. Next base: position 7,612 of record JANMUC010000690.1, on the reverse strand, counting down.
GAGGATAAAGCGCATCAGGTCAAAGTGATGAATTGCCATGTCGAGCAGCAAGGGTTGCGCCCATTGCAAATGTGGCAAGCCAGGTGACGGGTACATGTTGTTGCAGCGAAAATCGACTTGAACCGCACCAACTTGCCCGAGGGTTTGATCGCGTACCAGTTGCGCCACCAATTGCGGTGCGGGTTGATAACGGTAATTTTGACTGACCATGATCGTGCGTTTTTGAACTCGAGCCACATCAACGACGTTTCGGGCATCTTTGAGCGTGAGGGCAAACGGTTTTTCGACCAGCACGTGCAAACCAGCTTTTAAGGCTTCAATTGCAATTGGTGCGTGAACCACCGCCGAGGCGGTAATCAAGACCGCATCCACTTCGGTAACCTCGAGCGCATCTTGAAGCGATGCAAAGCAAGATTTTTTGGAGAGTTTTAAATCTTTTCGGGCTGCCTCGAGTGCGTCTGGGTTGGCATCGACCCAAGCAACGGCTTTGAGAGGTTTTAGCTTTGGGACGACACTTTCAGCCCAACTTCGTCCCCAGCCGCCCATGCCAATTTGCAGTAAACGCAACGGTTTTAACTTGCTCATGGCTTTGATTCTAAGACATCAATTGTTCGCGCACGCCCACCACATGACCAATCACCCAGACGGCGGGCGCTTCGACCTGCGTTTCACCGTTTGCCACCGCAGCCAAGCTCGAGATCACCACGCGTTCTCTTGGGGTGCTGCCGCGTTCAATAAAGGCACAAGGCTCGAGTTTGTCCCGTCCGAGGGAAATCAGGTTTTGCGCAATATGGGCACGTTCCCCAACGCCCATGAGAACCACCAGTGTTTCCACGTGGGCATAATGTCGCCATTCTGGGGCAGATTCTTCAGAGTGATGTCCTGTCACCACCGCAAAGCCTCGAGCGAGGTTACGGTAGGTTAACGGAATTCCTGCAAGGGCTGGTACGGCAAGACTCGAACTGATGCCAGGAACGATTTGCACCGCCACACCCAGCGCAGCGAGGTGCGCCCATTCTTCCGCGCCGCGCCCAAACACAAACGGGTCGCCGCCTTTTAGGCGCACCACGTTTTTGCCTGCCACGGCGTAACGCTCGAGCAGCACCATGATTTCGGTTTGAACACTGTCTTGCTCGCCGTGGTTTTTGCCCACATAAACGCGTTCGGCAGTGCTGGGGATCAACTCGAGAATCGCGGGGGCAACCAAACGGTCATAGAGCACCACGTCGCTATTCTCGAGCGCCCGTAATGCTTTGATGGTCAGTAATTCTGGGTCGCCAGGACCAGCGCCAACAATAAAAACTTTGCCAGCGCTCACAGGTTCATCTCGAGTTTTGAGAACACCGCACAATTTTCGGAACTACAACCCTTGCAAGGCTCGAGCTTGCAAGCTTCGCGTTGCGCCAGTACACCGCGTTTAATCTCGGCTCGAGCCGCCTCTGGTTGACCGTCTTTCACCAGTTGCAGCGCTGGAGAATCCATCAGGTCGTACCAAAGTTTTTTACGAAGGTCAAAACTGGCAAACCCCGCCGTGATGCTCGAGCGCATTGAACGCAAGATCGCCAGAAACTCGCTGTACTCCTCGCCGTACTCGAGGTTGAGTTTTTGTTTAATGCGCACGCCCAACGCTGGAGCAGTACCACTGGTCGAAATGCCAATAATCAAATCACCGCGACGCACCACGCTGGGCAGAATCAACGAACAACGGTCAGGGTCGTCCACGCTGTTGCACAGGACGCCTCGAGCTTCGGCTTCGGCATAAATGGGTACGTTATCGGCTTTGTCTTTGGTATGAGACATCACCAACCAAACACCCTCAAGATCGCCCGCTTCAAAACCACGGCGCAACCACGTAATTCTGCCGTCTTTCTCGAGCGCATCAAGTTCTGGGTGTTGGTACGGCGAAAGCAGGGTTAAATTCGCCCCAGCCTCGAGCAGCCCGCGCACTTTATGCTCGGTTTCCCAACCGCCACCGACGAACAAGACCTTGCGATTTTTGAGGTTGAGCATGACGGGGTAATAAGACATGATTTTCTCCAAAAATACGGGCGGGGATGGTTTGAAACCATCCCCTACAACAATATGATAATTTTCAATCTGCGGCGTGGGCAAGCTCGAGCACAACCGACGGCTCAAAAGCAGCACTACCAATGCGCATGGTGTACTCGCGCCAGCTTTCAGAACCAACCCGATGCTCGAGAAAACCGAGTAACACTTTTTCGGAGTATTCCTCGAGTTGTGATGCCGGAATCACGCTTTTGAGTTTATCCCCAAGGCGTGCCTCGACATCCAAACCGCCCGAAAGGTGAACTTGATAAACCTCTTCTTGCCCGCCGTTCGCGTCGCTACGGTTCGCGCCCATAAAGCCAAGGTCAGCCACTTGGTAACGGGCGCAAGCGTTCGAACAACCCGTGAGATTGATGCTGAACGCGTGCGGGAACGCGTTGCCAAATTTTGACTCGAGGTGTTCGACCAGATGCGTGGTTTTGGCTTTGGTTTCGGTCAGTGCCAACCTGCAAAATTCGATGCCCGTGCAAGCGATGGTGCTGCCACGGAAGAAGTTGTTGGCGTACAAACCAATCTGCTCGAGTTCCTGAATGGCAGCCTCGAGTTTTTCTTGTGGCACGTTGACCACGATCACATTTTGGCGTGGCGTGTTGCGCAAATCGCCAGAGCCGTAGGTTTCGGCAATGCGGGCAAGCTCGAGGGCGTGGGCTGTCGTAATTCTTCCGACGGTGGTGGCGAGTCCAATGGCGAACTGTCCGTTGTTTTGAGGAATCACGCCCAAATGATCGCTGGCGTTGCTGGGCGCTCGAGGGGCTTCAAGACCATCTTCAAATTTACGCCCGAGGTATTCGCGCTCGACCACATCACGGAATTTTTCGGCTCCCCAATCGGCGAGCAAGAACTTCAGGCGGGCTTTCTTGCGGCTGACCCGATACCCATGATCGCGGTAGGCGGCTGTGATGGCGCGTGAAACCTCGAGCACGTCTTCAGGCATGACAAACACACCAAGGCGTTTGGCAAGGTGCGGGATTGCGCCCAGACCGCCGCCAACCCAAACATCAAAGCCGATTCGCCCGTCGCTGTGTTGGTGCGCGATAAAACCAATGTCGTTGATGTGATGACAGGCGCATTGTTCGGGACAGGCGGTCACGGAAATCTTAAACTTGCGCGGCAAATCACCGAACTCGACATTGCCCGAAAAATGATTGGACAGCGTTTGCGATAATTCTCGAGTGTCCAGAATTTGTCGTCCATCCAACCCCTCAAGTGGGCAGGCAATCACGTTACGCACAGTATCGCCACACGCGCCAACCGAATGCAAACCGACTTTCTCAAGGCGGGCAAAAATTTCGGGGACATCTTCAATTTTTAACCAGTGAAACTGGAAGCACTGCCTATCGGTAATATCCAGCACACCACGTCCAAAATCGTTGGCAATACCAACCACCACGCGCATGATCTGACTGCTGTACGCGCCAGCCGTAATTTTGATGCGCAGCATGAAAAAACCGTCTTCTTGTGGGCGTTGCGGGTACAAACCGTACCATTTGAACAAATCCAAATCGTCGGGAGCAATGCTCGAGAAACCCGTTTTGGCGTAATTGTAAATGTCAGCCAGGACTTGATACGGTGGTTTAACCGCTTTGATCTCTTCCATGTGGTTTGCTTTTGCCATTGACCTTGTCCTCTCGAGAAAACGGGTTTAAGTCCGTTCCTAACTGCCCTTCTTAGCTACTCAGTACCGACCTGAGGATCAATACTGTACCAACAATTGACAGCACTGTACCAAGAAGTGGACGGGCAATGTTCTCGGAAAGTTTAGGCGCATAACCACTGGCAAGCCAAGTGCTGGGCAGCGCTCCAAGCAACAACCAGCCAACGGTGGTGAAGTCAACGGCGGATCGTTGCGCATGACCTGCGGCAGCCACCAGGGAAAGCAGCACACCGTGGGCAACGTCTGTGCCAGCCAACCTCGAGACTTTTAAATGCGGCATGATAAACGTCAGTGCTAGCGCGAGCATTGCACCACTGCCAATGCTGGTCAAGCCAACAATTGCACCAACGGCTGCACCAACCAGTGGCAACGGGATTGGAATGGCTTTAACAACTTTGGGCGGATACTTCCAACGCCATAAAATCGCAATGCCGGTGAAGATCAATGCCACTGCCAGCAAACGCAGCAAGAACGTCACCTTCAGATTCATCAGGCTTGTGGCATAACCTGCGGGAAGGCTGCCGATGGCAAGCAGGGCAACTGTTTTCCAATCAATCGTGCTGCTGAGATGATGCCGCCATGACGCGCCCATTTTGGTGATGCTGGCAGCAATCAAGTCCGTACCGATCAAAACAGGTGTTGGCAGTCCAAGCAGCAGCAAGGCTGGGGTCAACAAACTGCCGCCACCAAGTCCAGTTGTGCCAATCAAAAAACCTGTGACCGCACCAAGCGCCACCAACACAGGCGGCTCGATCATGTTCTTGCCTCGAGATACGCGGCACGCAAGACCTCAGCGACTTCTTTGCGGGTGAATTCGACGGGCAATTCCTCGCCTGCCGTTAACTTCTCGCGGACTTTTGTGCCAGACAAGACCAGATGGTGAGTGCTGTCGTGCGGGCAGGTACGGCTCGAGACGAGCGAACCGCAGGTGCGGCAGTAAAACGTGTGCTCAAATTTGATGATTTCGATGCCAAGTTCTTCTTTGCTGTAGGTGTTGAAAATTTCTTGGGCATCATATGTGCCGTAATACGTGCCAACGCCTGCATGGTCGCGTCCGACAATAAAGTGCGTGCAACCGTAATTGCGCCGACTGATGGCGTGAAGAATGGCTTCTCGAGGTCCTGCGTAACGCATCGCGGCGGGATAAACACCGAACAAAACGCGTGAGGCTGGATAGTAACTCTCGAGCAAGACCTCATAGGCTTTGACCCGAGTGGCGGCGGGAACATCATCGGATTTGGTGCTACCCACCAAAGGATTTAAGAACAGCCCGTCAATGGTCTCGAGCGCAACCTTGTGCAAATACTCGTGCGCACGGTGAATCGGGTTGCGGGTTTGGAATGCCACCACGGTCTTCCAACCCTTTTTGGCAAATTGTTCTCGAGTCTCGAGCGGGGTGTAATGGTGCTCAGGGTAATCGCCACGAGAAACCTCGAACAAGGTCACGTCGCCCGCCAAGTTGACCTGTCCCTGCTCGAGCAAGGCTGCCACGCCAGGATGCTTTTCGTCAGTCGTGCGGTACACCTCGAACGCCTCTTTTTGCTTATCGGGCGTGTACTGTTCAGAAACCTCGAGCAACCCGACGGGCGCATTGCGGTAATTGAGCAAGATTTTCCCTGTCAAGGTTTTTGCCGCCTCGCTCGAGACGCCTAAAGTGATCGGGATGCTCCACGGCAACCCGTTCGCAAGCCGCAAATTCTCGACTATGCTGGCATGGTCTTTAGAACCCACAAAACCCGTCAGCGGCGAGTAGACACCCGTGGCAATCAACTCGAGGTCAGCATAATTGCGGTCAGACAACTCAAGGGTTGGGAGGTGCGCGAAATCCTTGGGGTCAAGGGCTTGTACGCGGTTGGTCAGTTTGCCACCGTGCGGGGTGATGAGGCTGGTTTCAAGGTTTGCGGTTTCTAAGGTCAGGGTCATGGGTTTCCTTTTTGGTTGGGGTGGGCTGCATACGCTGCCCTCATCCCCGACCCTTCTTGCCCTTAAATCAGCACCTAACGGGCTTGGGCGCTTCTCCCAACAGCAGGAGAAGGGAGTTTTATTGATTTGTGGTGTGGCTGCAATATTGGTTTTTTATTGGTTCTGTCTTTTGTTGTGTCGTAGGGGCGCTGCTTGCTGCGCCCTGCCTTTGCCTTGGTGATTGTTGCCGTGCCATTGCATTTTTGCTGTTGCTGTGTCTACATTTTACGTCTAATCAATGTCGTTAAATCGCGTTTTGACCGACCCACAAACCGCATTCGGTCTTGCCCTGCCCTGCCCAACGTCCCGCTCGAGCGTCTTCACCTGGGCGCACGGCACGGGTGCATGGGGCACAACCGATGCTGAGAAAACCATCAAAGTACAGTGGGTTGACGGGAAGTTCGTGTTCTTTGGCGTAAGCCTCGAGTTCGGGTCGCGTCCAGTTGGCGAGCGGGTTGAGTTTGACTCGAGCGCTGCCGTGTTCGATCATCAGAATGTCGGCGCGGGTACTGGCTTGGTCGCGGCTGCGGGCGTTGAGAACGGCACTGGGGCTGATTTGAGCGAGGTAGTTTTGCAGTGGGGCAACTTTGCGGGCGGCGCAGCAAGCGTTGGTGTCGGTCAGGTACAAATCGTCAAGCGGTAAACCCGCATTCAGCGTCACAAACTCGAGTTGTGGGTATTTGGCAATCAGGGCATCTCGAGTCTCGAGCGTTTCTCGGAAGTGATAATCGGTGTCCACAAAAATCACTTTTCCCGTGTAACCAGCTTTGGCAGCAAAATCAATCAGCACAATCCCGTTCAAATTAAACGCGCTTGGCATGACCGCATCGGGGTAAGCCGTGAGCGCCCACCCAATAAACTCGAGCGGGTTGCTGCTGGTTGAAGGCTGTTCGAGGACGGTGTTCATGCGCTGACTGGAACTCGAATTCCGAGGCTGTCAAGTTTCTCGAGCACACGATCCACGCTTTGCTCGAGGCTTTCCAGGTCGGTACGAAGGTGAAGTTCTGGGTGCGTTGGGGCTTCGTAAGGGTCGCTGACGCCGGTAAAATGTTGGATTTCGCCTGCCAGGGCTTTTTTGTACAAGCCTTTGACATCGCGGCTCGAAACAGTCTCGAGTGGCGCGTCAACGAAAACCTCTAAACTGGTTTCGGCTTCTGATAGCACTTCGCGGCGGGTGTCACGGTACGGGCTGATGGCACTGACCAGGGTCACAACGCCGTGTTTGGCGAGCAGGTTGGCTACAAAACCGATCCGGCGAATGTTGGTGTCGCGGTCTTCTCGAGAGAATCCCAGACCTTTGGAGAGTGTTTCGCGCACGGCGTCACCGTCTAATATTTGGACTTTATGCCCTGCCTCGAGCAGCACGGGTTCGAGTGCTTTGACGATGGTGGTTTTGCCTGCGCCGGATAATCCTGTAAACCAAATGACTGCTCCGCTCATACGTTCACCTCTGGGTTGAATTTTGTGTGGCGTGAATTCGGGAATGGTTGACGCATTCGACATCGTAGGGGATTTATGCTGGACATCAAAATTCCTTTCAATGGGCGTGAAACCTCGCGCCCTCTTTGGTAATGATTGATTTGTGGAAAGCCTGAAATCTCGAGGGGTCAACAACAAGCACAACAGCGTGTGGCTGTGGACATTCGGCTGTTGTGGGTGATCTCGAGCATCGGTTTCCTTATTAGTTTACAAGAATTATAAACTTACAACTTTTGTCTATCTTAAACGTATCTTGGACCAAAGTTTCGTTCGCTGGAATACAAGACTCGAGCAATGATAATTCTGATCGCTATAGAACCCATTTGGTATCTACAAATTGAACGGTAAGAACATACGAATTCCAATTTTATTGAGGCTGACTCGAGCGCCCACCCTCACCCGACTCGCTAAGGCTCGCCACCCTCTCCCGCCTGCGGGAGAGGGTCAAAA
>JANMUC010000678.1:0-7114 GCA_031391225.1 Deinococcales bacterium | reverse complement strand
CGGCGATACTGTAACGACCACCATCGCGGACGCTAACACCATTGGTCAAGGTCACGAATTCTGGCAGCACGTCGTATTCGACGCTCGGCGAGATCACCAGGTTGTCGCTCGGGCGGAAGATGCCGCCCAGGGTGTAGACCTGTTTGATGCCGCCTGGTTGGAAGCTCAGTTGCACTCGAGCGCTGGCTTGGGTGTTGGAAGAGTTGTAAAGCGCACCACCAAAGACGCTGGCGGTTGTCCCAGCGACGGGCGCAAAGTTGGCTTCGCCGCCCAGTTGGGCGCTCCAGTTGTTGCCGAGCGGAATGGTGGTGTCCAGACCCACTCGGGCACGTCCCGCATCGCCAGAGAGGTTATCCAGAGCATAACTGGCGGCAATGTTGGTGCTGCCGAAAACGCCTGGAACTTCGGCGATGTTGCCACCGAGCACACGCAAGATTTCAGAGTTGGCGAAAGCACCACGGGCGCTGAAGTTCAGGGCTTGACGCACACCGTTTGGCTCAAAAGTCAAAACATCGGCTAGGCGAATCCCGAAGCTCGAGCTGATGGCGTAATCGAGGCTGATGGTCGTGTCGCCGTAATCGGTTTTGCCGCCAATGAACGGGACGCGTTGCAACAGTCCAAGTTTGATCGCGCCGAGTGGCAATTCTGCGCCGAACGTGCCGTAAAGTGCGGTATTGGTGGCGGTCAAAGGATCTGGTGTTTTGAATTGCAACACCAAACCCGCGTTGGCACTGAAGCCACCGAAGTTCTTGGCGGCGCTGATCCCAAATTGGCTGGCGCTGCTGCCTTTCAGGTAATCCTGGTTGAACAAGACGTTCGCATTCAAACTAAAATCCGTTGCCGAACCCAGTGTGGCTCGAGCGTCTAGGCTGCGTCCTTGTTGTTCGGTGTTTGAAGTTGGGTTGATGTAGTCGAGTGACGTGTCTTGGTAACGGGCTTGGGCTTGGAAGTTGCCACTGGTGTAGCTACTTTGCGCGGCGAAGCCAATCCCACCCGTGTTGGCACTTGGGCTGCCCGAGAATGCGGTTTCAAGCCCCAGTTGGAAGCCACCCGAGATAAAGTTTGCACCGATGCCAAACAGGTAACCAGCATTCGGATTGCTGATCGTGCCTGGACGATATTGAAGTGCGGTGGCGTTGATACTGAAGCCCGTACCGAGTTGCAAGCTGGCTTGCGCACCAAATCGTAACTCTCGAGGAACGCCAGCGGCATTGGTGGCATATTCGACGTTCAAGACTTGAGGGTTGCCGTTGATATCGGTGCTGGTCAGTGGGCGACGCAGTTGAATTACGCCCGAGATGTAATCGATGTTGTAGTCACTCAGGCGAACCAAGACGCGTTCTGAAAGTTTGATCGTGTCGTTGTTGCGGTCATAGACGGTGACAACCACGCGTTCGCTCGAGGTGGTGATGTCCGAGTATTCCAGGCGGTACAAGCTTGTGCCGTCTCCAGGCAGTGGTTTATTGATGATGTTGGCGTTGGCGACCAGCGCGGCAAAGCCGTTAACTTGCAAATTTTCATTGCGAATCAGGGCTTGCAGACCGTTGAAGTTGCGTCCATAATTGCTTAAGACACCTGTAAATCCTGGGGTGAATTGACCGTAAAGTGCGTAAGAACTGCCAAACTCGAGTTTGGCGTAAATGCCTTCACTGGAGCGTACGTCGTTGCTTAGGGTCGAGGAATCACCCGTCACTGGGAAGCGTTCATAGGGATTGGCTGGTGGCAGTAAATCGCCCGAGAGCGCCAGTCCAGCCGTTTGATCCCAGTCTGCTTTCCAGTTGACCGCCACGGTCAGCACTCCACCGTCAAAGATTGTACCTTTGGCGAAAGCGCGAAGTCCTGCGCCGATGCTGAAGCTAAAGTTGGATAGGTCAACATTGGCTTGAACGCTGACCAGACCCGATGCCACCAGAGGGCGGTTGCTGGTATTGAGTGGCGTGTTGCTCGAGTCTGGCTTTAAAGCACTCAGGTCTGAGACTTTAAAGCTTTGGCTGCTGGTGATAATACCGTTGTCGTTGGCAATTCTGGCTTCGACTTTAACCGTTTCAACTGGGTTGTTGTTGCCTGGTTCGCCATCAATTTGCTCGAGTTCGACGCGTCCGATGCCGTTCACCAGTTTGACTTGATAGCCCGTTTGGTCTGGGGTGGCGTCTGGTGTGCGCGGTTCGACGTTGAACGCCAGGGTGGCGAATTGATCGCCTGCGGGTTTGCCGTCGTTATCGAAGGCTTCAACGATAATCACAGCTTGGTTAATTGGGTCGGTGGTGGCGCGAATCGCGCTGACGCGCAAAAGCACCGCCGCGCCGCCAACAGAATTGTTGCCGCTCGAGTTTTGGCTGGTCGGCGTGGCTTGCGAGATCAAATTCAGCACGCTTGGGTCGCCAACAATCACGCGCAATTCGGCGTTACCAATTTCTCGTCCGATGCTCGAGTTGGGGTCGAGCATGGCGGTGCGTTGAGCAGATGCGGAATTGCTCTTGGGACTGGCGAGGATCACGGCGATGCGGTCTTTTGGCATCTCGAGAATTTCGGTGTGGGAAAGTTTGTAACTGATGCCGTAAATGTTGCGGGTTTGCGCGGCGCTGCTTAAGAGGTTCGACTTGAAATTCGAGCGCACGACGGCTTGATAGACTTTTTCTGGAATCACCCAGAACAACCTGTCACCGACTTGGTACGGATCGGGAATCAGATCGCCCGCACTCTTGGCTGGCGTGTTGACATCAAAACGAGGATCGCGCAAGACTCGGCTCGAGTTTGCAATGTAACTGGCATTGCTTGGGATACGGTCTGAAAGAATCACTCGAGCATCGCTTGGAATTTGCGTGACGCGTGCCAGCAAAATCACTTGGCTTTCGCGGCGTTGATTCGGCAATGGCTTGGCAGCAATGGTCAAGGCGCTGCTGGCAGTCATGCAATCTTTGCCCAAGCTTGCCCTGATGGCAGAATCCGTGGTTTTCAACGCACGAACTTGAATTGGCAACTCGAGGTCATTGCCGCTCGAGACTGTACCCGTCGTCGTCGTGGCGCTGAGAGCTTGCAGTGCAATTGGCAACACCGCGTTGATGGTGGCTGGCACGATGTATGGAAAATCGCTGTAAGCCGTCACGGTAATGGTGTCGGTATCACCCGCAATCAAGTTCAGTTCGGAATCAAAATCCAACCCAATCACCACGGCGTACTCGAGGCTGAGGTTGCTGGTTTCATCGGCTTTCACAGTGATATTCACGGCTTGGCTGCTCGAGCCATCAATTTGCTGTGGCACAACGCTGTAGCTACCTGGTGCAAGTTGAATGTTTGACCCTGTAGTGTATTGCCTTCCGTTGATGTTGTACACGATGCCCGTTAAGTTGGTACGAGTACCGCAAGTCAAAGCGACGGCGTTGACGTTCAGTGTCCCAAGGGCTGTTTTCTCGAGTTCAACACTAGCGCTCGAGCTAAGGTTTGTGCCGTTCCAGTTGAGGTTGGCGATGTTGGTAATCGTGCCGATGGCATTGTTGCTGGTCGTGGCTGGAACCGTAAATGTTCGGCTTTGGCTTGGGGACAGATCAAAGCTTTCGGACAAGTTATTACCTTTCAAACCGACCGGCAGAATATCCTCGAGTTTGATCCCTCGAGCCTCACTGCCACCTTTGTTGGCGACTGTGATGGTGAAATTCACAGCTTCGCCTGGTTTAACCAATTTACGATCAACGGTTTTATTAATCTCGAGTTTGGCAACGGCTGGGACGGTCACCTCGAGCTTGGCGCTGGCTTGTTGGCTTGTGCCATTCCAATTCATACTTGCGGTGTTGATGATCGTGCCACTGATCGAACGGTTCACGGTTGTGACCACAATAAACGTCTTGATCTCCCCTGATTTCAAATCAAAGCTCGAGTTCAGATTTTCGCCATATAAACCTGCTGGCAATATATCTTCGAGTTTGATTCCCGTTGCGCTCGAGCCGCCCGTGTTTTTCACGGTGATCGTAAACATTGCGGTATCGCCATTTGCTACGCTGCTGCGATCAACGGTTTTGCTGATCTCGAGCTTGGCTGGTGCGGCAACGTTGACTTTCGCTTTGGCAGCCAAACGTTGGTTGTTCCAGAAGACTTCGGCGGTATTGGTGATCGTGCCGCTTGTGTTGCTGGCGACAACGGCTGATACGCTAAAGACTTTCTGCTCATTCGCTTTCAACTCAAACACTTCATTCAGCATTTTGCCCGATAGCCCTGACGGCATCAGGTCAATCAAATTGATATTCTCGGCGCTCGAGCCACCAATATTAGTCACCGTAAGGGTGAAGTTGACCGTCTCACCTGCTTGGACATTCTCGCGGTCAACGGTTTTGGTCAACTCGAGTTTGGCAGGGTCTGGGGTTGGCGCAACTATTGTCACTGGAACGTTGACATTCACGCTTGCATCGGCAGCGAGGCGTGTTCCATTCCAGTTAATGGTGGCGGTGTTGATGATCACGCCGCTCGAGCTTGCGGTGACAATTGCTGGAATGGTGAAAGTCTTGATTGCGCCTGCTTTCAAATCAAAGCTGGCGTTCAAATTCTCGCCGTTCAAACCTGCTGGCAACATGTCACTTAACTGAATTCCTGTCGCACTCGAGCCACCACTATTGCTGACAGCGATCGTAAATGTTGCGGTGTCGCCTGGTTGAACATTCTCGCGGTCAACGGTTTTGGTCAACTCGAGCTTGGCTGGAATAACCACTTTCACTCGAGCGTTGGCATTCAGTTTTCTACCATTCCAATTGATGGTAGCGGTGTTGGTGATGGTGCGGTTGCTGGTGGAAGTCACGATGGTTGGCACGGTGAAGGTTTTTGTTTCGCCTGGTTTGAGGAAGAAGCTTTCATTCAAATTCTTACCACTCAAACCTGCTGGCAATACATCCTCGAGCTTGACATCTTCGGCGGTTGATCCACCCGTGTTGATCACGGCAATGGTGAATGTTGCTGTCTCGCTTGTTGCCACCACGTCGCGGTCAACGGTTTTGGTCAACTCGAGCTTGGCTGGCGCGGCTGGTACTGGCGCAAGTTCTAAAGGCACACTGGCGTCGGCGGTCAGGCGTTGGTTGTTCCAGTTCACAACGGCGGTGTTGACAATCGTGCCCTCGGTGGTTGCGGTGACTTTGGCGTAAACCCTAAAGACTTTGCTTTCGCTAACTTTTAAATCAAAGCTGGCATTGAGGTTATTACCACTGACGCCAGCTGGCAATTCGTCGCTCAGTTTGACGTTTTGCGCACTCAAGCCGCCAACGTTTTTGACGGTGATCGTGTACGTCAAGTTTTGTCCTGTTTTGACCGTGTCGCGGTTGACGGTTTTGGTCAACTCGAGTTTGGCTGGGTCTGGGGTCATGACAGGTTCTGGAATAGCAATTTTAACGCTGGCATCGGCAGCCAAGCGCACGTCGTTCCAGTTCAGTACGGCGGTGTTGACAATCGTGCCACTAACTGTGGCTGTAACTTTGGCTGACAAGCTGAACGTCTTGCTCTCCCCTGCTGGCAAATCAAAACTGGCGCTCAGGTTGTCGCCGCTTAAACCTGCTGGCAGCACGTCGCTGAGGTTGATGTTGCTGGCGCTCGAGCCACCAGTGTTATTGACCGTGATCATAAAGTTGACGGTGTCGCCCGTTTGCACGTTCTGATAGTCAACGGTTTTGGTTAGCTCGAGTTTGGCTGGGTCTGGTGTTGGTGGAACGACCACTACCGCTGGCACACTGACATTCACGCTGGCACTGGCAGTTTGCTGGCTGGCACTCCAGAGTGTTTGCGCGGTGTTGGTGATCGTGCCGCTTATGCCGGCAGTCACCAATGCTGGCAGTTGGAAGCTCTTGCTTTCGCCTGGTTTTAGCGCAAAATTCGTAACAACATTCTCGCCGCTTAGACCGACTGGCAGCACGTCGGTCAGTTCAACCCCTGCGGCGGTCGAGCCACCAGTGTTGGTGACAGTAATCGTAAAGTTTGCGGTGTCGCCTGGATTGACTTCACTTTTGTCAACCGATTTCTCGAGTTTGATCTGAGCGGGGGCTGCAACACTCACGCTCGAGGTTGCAGAAATACCGCAGTTTGGCTCGAGGTTGGCGTTTACATTGGCGTTTGAAACGGCTTTATCGCCGTGCACCAAAGCGCTCAAAACCAGTGCTTTGCCACTCGAGATTGAACCTGCAATCTCCAATGGTTCTTGCGAACTTAAGCCATTTGGCAATGCCAGTTTGAGGCTGGCAGGAATCGCACCTGGGAATTCGGTGCTGGCAGTTGCGGTGAACGTTGTGCTTTCACCAAACTCGAGGTTTGCGTTTTGCGGCTCGAGTTTGAGGCTGGTGACGACGTTGTAAGCAATGTTAGCATTGGCGGTTTCGGCGTTTTTAACCGTGACGGTCACGGGTTGCACACTCGAGCCATTTACAGTTTGCGGCGTAATCGTGTACTCACCTGGCGCAAGCTCGAGATTGCTTGGGGTGGTATAGGTTTGTCCGTTCAACGTGAAGCCACTGTTGAACGCCAAGCTCTGAGCACATTGCAATGCACTCGAGGTGACGACCAGATTGCCTTTTGCGGCGGCAGGACGAATCACTTGACCTGCTGGCAATCCAAAGCCTGGAACTCGAGCGAACAAGGGTTGGTTGTCAAGCCTAAAACGGATTGCAACCGAGTTCGAGAATTGCTTGGTGGTTGGCAGAATGCGTGCCAGGATTTTCCAGGTGCCAACGTTTTGGCTGGTAACTTTGATTGCGTTTTTTGCCCACCCAGTATCGGGCGAAATGTTAAGCGCCGTGCGGTTGCCTTTGGGGTCAACCAGCGTCAAAATCATTTCTTTTGGACCGTCGGCGTCATAATTGGCGAGTTCGACAGTTTTACCCAGGGCGCTCTGACCAAGGTCAATAAAAGCGACCAATTGATCTTGATTAAATTGACCACGGGCGTTCACGATAAACTGGCTGGCTTCGACCCGCACACCCGCGCTGGCACGAATCTGGAACGAGTTCTTGCCGTTACCGATGCTCGAGATGGACATGGGATAGAAACCCGTCTCGAGTGGTGCGCTGAGAAGTTGAACGCTGTCGTGTTTGGTGCTTAAACCAAATTGCTGTTTGAACAGTTCAGTTCCCGAACTGTTTGAAAGCTG
>JANMUC010000066.1:0-2521 GCA_031391225.1 Deinococcales bacterium | reverse complement strand
GTGATGCTCGAAGTAATTGCCGCTTGGAGCTTTTTGCGCCTGAACGTCTGATTCAGGCACGCCAGTGTTCCAGGGCGCAGCCTCGAGCTTAACGCGTGTCACTTCAAAACCAGCGTTGTTCAGCACATCACGAAGTTGTTGAGCTTCGATCATCGCCTGGGAAAGCGAACCCGTGATTCTCGAGCAGGTCATGGGCTGCACAGCAACATTCTCGCCCAAGTCAATCACCAAGGCTTTGATGCCAGCTTGATAGCAAAAACTTTTGAACGCCATCAGGTCAACGTTTTGATTGACGGTAATGTGCAGCTCGAAGATATCTGACGATGCTGGCAGGTTGTTGAGGCTGCAAGAAAAGCATGAATTTTGGGTCAAATGCGCGGTCATAAAAAAATTCTAGTTCAAATCCAAGCTTTATCAGAGCGCCGTTTTGCCTAAGCCATTACGCCCAGCGTACCTGAACACGTTTTCCAGTTTTCGCACTTTCGATGGCTGCAAAAACCATTGCCAAACTTTTGATGTTGTCGCTCGAGGGTGTGGCTTGTTCGGTGTGCTGCTCGAGCTTGGCGATAAAATCTCGAATTAAGCCTTCATGACCTTTAGCAATTTGCGGCTCGCGTTTTGGAACCTCGATTTCTTGGTGTTGGGAAAGAAAACCGCCTGTCTCGCTGACAATCTGCGCCCTCTGATAATCGCCACCGTCCCAACGTAACGTGCCGCGCGTGCCAATAACTCGCCAATCGCTTTCCCAGGTCGTAAGAAATCCCTCACTACACCACGAGCCACGGTAATTGAAGACCACCCCGTTGGTCATCTCAAAAATGCAGTGGGCACTCGAGCCTTGCTTGTACCAAGAGTCTTTAGGGTTGAACTCGAGACAATAGACATTCAGCGGGTCACAGCCCGTCATAAACCGTGCTTGGTCAAAAGTATGAATTGCCATGTCGAGCAATAAAACATGTGCCATCGAATCGCGGAAACCACCAAAATGAGCACCAATGAAAAAATCTGCGTTGACGGTTGTAACCGCGCCAATCTGCCCAGACTCGAGAAACTTTTTGACTTGCAAAATATTAGGGTCAAAACGTCTGTTTTGCATGACCGAATGCGTCAAATTCGAGGCTTTCGCGGCATTCACCATTTCAATCGCTCGAGTCAAAGAATCCGCCAAGGGTTTTTCGCCTAGCACGTACGCACCGTGTTTGAACGCCTCGAGTGCCACGCTGTAATGTGCTTCGGGAATGCTAACATCAAAGACCACATCGGCTTTGGTTCGCTCAAGCATTTCACTTAAACTTGCGCCGATTTGAACGTGCTCGAGTTTGAATTCTGCAGCTCGAGTTCTGGCGTTTTCCTCAAAAAGATCGACCAAACCGACCAGCTCGAGGTTTGGAATCTCGAGCGCGACCCGAATCCATTCTTTGGACATTGCTCCGCAGCCAACCAAAACAACTTTGAACTGTTTCATGGCTCGAGCATAGCAAACCAATCAGCATTGAATTCGGTTTCTCAGTCTTAATGGTATTTGGTGGCTAGAGTGAGTTTTAAGTTGAGGGAAGGTGATAGACGTTGGGTACGAGCAAGAAAAAGTTTGATTATTCGCTGGATTATTCCAGTCTCGATCTGCGCCAAAACCCCGAGTTGTACCGCGTTGGTGTCGGTGAACAGGGCGTGCTGCTGGTTCAACCTTACAAATCCGAATTGTTGCCCCATTGGCGTTTTGCCACGCCAGAACTGGCTGAAGTGAGCAGCGCCAAAATCTATGCCATGTTTGAGTCTTATCTCGAGAAGGATGATTTCGTTGGGGCGGACATGGCGCGAAAATTCTTGCAAATGGGTTTTACCAGGGCAAGACGTTATGCCAATCACAAAGGTGGTCGTAAATACGACGGTCCTGTGCCGAAAGCCTTGAAGGGGCAAAGTGGGGCGCATGGACGCGCCGAATTGCCGCGTACCCCTGAAGACCCAGTGAAGGCTAAATCGGCAGGGATTTTTAAGGCTCGTTGGGGGCAAGCCGAGGCTCATCCGAAATACAGTGCGTTGAAGCTCGAGCACAAAAAATTATACGGTTAGTTGTGCTAAATTTACGCTGTGCCGGACAGCGTTATCATACGTTTGAGATGTGAGTTTGGAAACAGCCAAAATTTATCCAGGGTTCATCCTGAACTAATGAATTATGTGTATAACAGAATATGGAGATGGTCTCCAATCTGGAGGTTTTGTGAAAACACTCGAAACAGAAATTCAAAGCTGGCTCAAATCAAGCAAACGTCACCAAGACGCTTTGGACATTGCCACCCTGGGACATCGCCGTAGCAATCGGCGTTTAAAGGACGCCCGCGAATCGCTCGAGGAAGCGACAGCCGAACTGTACGGCGAAGGCGAGATTGTTGGTCGAAACAAAGAAGAACGCGACGTCTGCCTGCGTCGCTTGACCGTCATGGAACGCGCCGAGTTAAACGAAGCAGAACTTGCTTACGATGAAGCCAACTTTGCCCTCGAGCGGGCGCGAGCCGACCTCTCG
>JANMUC010000609.1:0-2796 GCA_031391225.1 Deinococcales bacterium | reverse complement strand
TGATTGGATTTTATCGTACAGCACGTCGCCTGAATTTTTCACATGTCACAGAAAGCCCTGACATTGATTTAATTGGATCAAACTCGAGAAACATCGTTTACGTCGTGAGCGCAATTGCTAAAAGTTTCCGAACCATTGATTTATTGTGATTTGGTCAATTCCTCGAGTTTGTCTTGCGCCTTGGGATTGTTTTCGGTGTTAGAAATTTTGGGCGTGCTGCCAGCAACCTGTCCACTTTTTAAGGCTTGCGCCACCAAGGTTTGCATTCGTAGCATCGACTGACGGGCGAACCGACGCTGCAAATGGCGTCCAAAGAGGCTAAATCCGAGGCGATAAATTGGATTGCGGATTAAACCAGTTTGTGAGAAGGCATCAATTTTAAATTGCACGCCGCCGTTCGTCAGGTTTTTGACAATCAAAAATTCGATTTGTCCACGTTCAAAATGACCCTCGAGCGTGGCGTAACGATACCCCCAGACCCGTTCTTGACCGTTTTTACCAGCGCGTAACTCGTCGGTGACTCCGTTCACCTTGACACCAAAGTAAAATGTAAAACCCAAGAAACGCGCCCTCAGGAGCATGACCCGCTTCTCGAGCGGTTCGTCCGGCACAAAAATGCCAGTGATCAGGTTTGGCGGCGGGAATTTGTACTCGCGCAAAACAGTTTGCGCCGCTTGAAACGAGCCGCCGCCGAGAGGCTCACCTGCGGATTCGGATGGCAAATCGCCCTCGTAATGGTCCAGGTTCCAGCCGTTGGCTGCGGTAAACTCTTCGCGGCGTTCGAGGTCAACGTTTAATCCGAGCTTCTCGAGGCGATCCAGACGCGATTTGTGGCGTTCAAACTCAGTCATTGGTCTTTCCTTGGGGCAACCCGTTGTTCTCGTCGAGCAGTTGTTCGTGAACCGATATGTTGCCAACTTGTTTGCCCTTGCCGAGTTCTACCAGCCGCTCGAGAAAGGTGCGCCACGCAGTGGTTTGCAGGCTCTTGCCGACGTTCAGCTTGTCGTACGTCAAGTCCACCAAGCCGTCCCTTGAGCGTGCCCAGGAGGTGATGTTGAAGCGCAACAGCTTGGGATTAAGGCGTTGAACCGCAAATCGAATCCGACCTGCCTCAGGATGACCTTTTAAGGTCACAAAACTGAACGCATCAGCCACCACCTCAATCACCCGAACGCGCCCGTTCCAGGGTCCGAGAATGGTGATGTCAAACTCGTCACCAAGTCGCAGGCTCCAACTCAAGCCTTGAGTCTTTTCAAACGCCGCCAGCTCGTCGGGGCTGAGCCGATCGAGGTTTCGTATGACTTTTTCCATCAATTGTGCCGGTTGCAAAGCACTTTTGAACACGACCTCGTACCGGCGTCCGAGCAGCTTGCCAAAACCCTCACCCTCAAGCTGCACTTGCGCATCGATCAACGTTGCGGGAACCTCGGGTGCAGTTGGCAACGGTTGAACAGGTTCTCGAGCAGGATTAAAAAATTGTTTGACTAAGCCCTGAGCACGTGCGATCCAACCAGTGCGAGCCGAGGTTGGAGTGCTAGCGCTCATCACGAACCCCTTTGCGGCTTTGGGTCACTAACACTTTTTTCGACCTTGCCATCGTTGCGCCATGCCAAAACCAGCATCGCTAGCGTGGCGATTCCCGCCCAAAGCTTCATTTTCGGGTTCGCCTCGAGTCTGGATTTAAACGATAAAACTGAATTAGGGACGGATGGTTCCTCGAGCGATTGGACTGTTGATGGCGTGGAAGGCGATTCGTTTGATGATTGGGTTGTCGGCAAGGTAGCTTTATTTAGCGCTGGGTTTTCTTTCGCCAAGACTTGAGTAAATTCTGCACCAAACAAAACCAACTGGGCAGCATAATAAATCCAGAGCAGTACCACTGCCAGCGTGCCCGCCGCACCAAACACCGATGCGCCCGCATTACGTCCAAGGTATAAACCAATTAAGCTTTTACCAATACCGAACAAGACCGATGTCGCCAAGCCGCCAATCAGCGCCTCACGCCAACCAACGGGGGCGTCGGGCAAAAAGCGGTAGATCAAGGCAAACAAAACGCCCACCATCATCACCGAAAATATTTCATAAAAAAAGCCCCACAACCAACCCGTGTCAGCCCCCAAGCCGAGCCTTTCGCCCAAACCGCTGAGGGCGGCACTGACCGACAAGGAAACCAACAACAAGAACCCGAGCACCAAAACCAAACCGAAAGACACAGCTCGAGCACGAACCAATGCCCCAATGTTGGCAGGCGGTTTGGCATCCCAAATTTTGTTTAAAGCTTGCTGCAACTGCCCGAAAGCGCCGCTGGCACCAAGAATCAAGCCCCCCGTGCCGAGCACTACGCTCAAAATGCCTGTTCCCTTATTCAGGGATGCCCGCTCGAGGGTCGAACGCAGCCAATCGGCACCGTCTTTGCCGATCAACCCCGTCGCCTCCGAGAGCAACCGGTCGAGTGCGGCGTCGGCTGGCACAAACAATCCTGCCACCGCCAAGACCACCAACAAGAGCGGCGCAAGAGCAAAAATGGTGTAGTACGCCAACGCTGCCGCCTGAGTTGGCACGTTGTCCTGCTGCCATTCTTTTACGGTACGTTTGATCAGATCGAAAAAACCGAAGCGCATT
Source organism: Deinococcales bacterium (assembly GCA_031391225.1). Lineage (GTDB taxonomy): Bacteria > Deinococcota > Deinococci > Deinococcales > JAAFIG01 > JANXTZ01. The sequence continues at coordinate 174 of JANMUC010000609.1, read as the reverse complement.
TTGAACCTCAAGCTTCAGTATCTCAAGTTAATTGAGTCTATGTTCTGTTCGTGCTGAAGCTGGGCTGAGGCTTAAATTCCAATGGTCAATCTGCAACAAGACTTTGTATATTCAGTATAATTAGGTTGGCTCAGGAGGCATTTCGAGCAAAGCTCAGGTCGTATTTCCTGCCTG
>JANMUC010000608.1:0-3885 GCA_031391225.1 Deinococcales bacterium | reverse complement strand
CGGCGAAAAAATAGGCAACCCAGGCTGGCTCAAAGTGGTCAGGAACGCCATCCGTACCGTCGGACCAAAATTTAGCATGCAGCGCCAAGTTCAGGATTACACCAACGACCTGTACGCCAAAGCCCAAATCAATGGCGCTCGAGTATCAAGCCATGATTTCAAAACCGCCAAAGAACTGGCAACCTGGAAAGCCAACACCCGCAACGCCTGGAACAACGTGCGTTTGGAAGCCACCCTCGAGCAACCAAACCACATGCTGACCCCAGGTTCGACGGTCAATGTCAGCGCTCGGGTATTCGCTGGCGACCTCGACCCAAAAAGCCTTCGCATTGAAGCGATTCTTGAGAACGGCACGGTCATTTCGACGCACAGCAACTTAAGCCTGAAACAAAAAAACGAAGACGGCTGGCTCGAGTACGCTGGCAGCGTTGTCACGCCCGAAGCGGGGGATTTTAAAGTTGGCGTTCGTGCCGTGCCCTACCGTGAAGACCTGACCAATGCCCTCGAGCTGGGTTTGATTCGCTGGGCTTAAAACAAAAGCTTTAAAAAGTGCGGCTGGAATTCAGCCGCACTTTTGCCGTCTCGGGCTTTTAAGGAATATCTTTAACAAAACTCAGGCTTTGACCATTCATTTTTAACTCGAGCGTACTGCCATCAACTTTTTCAATCAAGGCACTCTCGAGAGTTTGTTTGACTTGTTTACCACCGACACTGGTGTACAACTCGAGTTTTAAAATCTTGTCCTCGAGTTTGTACTTTCCTTGCAACGGCGATTTTTGCCCTTGTGAGACGATCATCACACCATTTGAAAAACGAACTTGAGTCCAGCCAATTGAAACCGAATTGTTCCAAGCCCCTTGAAGCAGAGGCTCGAGATTTTCGGCTTTGTTGCAAGCCACCAGAGCGACTGCGGCGAAAATTGCGAAGATTATTTTAGACATGCGTTCCCTTTTCTCAACCTGATTTGCAGCCGCATTCTAACGGAGATTCACTAACGCTTGGTGTTTTCTAACTCAAGCAACACCCGCGATTTTATGCCATCGCCAAAAAACGCTAACCCAGAATTGACCACGCACAACCCAATCGTCCCAAGCCAAAACCACGGCTCTCCTACACTTTTTAAGCGTGCCGCCTCGAGCGTCAGAGACAAACCAAAACCCACCAAAGTTAAACCAAGCGGTGATAATACCAACCATTTTATGCGTAAGTTCATGACCAAAGTTTACGTTGTCGCTCGAGCAGCGCAGCGTTCAATTTCACTCCAAATAAATTGCTCCGTCTCGAGAGGTGAAGGGCTAAAATTACGGGTCAAGATTTGAGGGATGCCCCAGGTCTTGACCCGATGAACTTAAATGAGAGTAATCCTGTCTTCTTGGAATCGCAACTCTGAGCTAAATTTGCATGATGCTCGAGAAAACTGTTCAATTTAAACTGACAGCACTCAATACCAGACTATCGATGATTAATTACAAGTTCCAGCATTGAGCTGACCACTACCAGAAGTGACACAAGCATCGTTGCTGTCTATAGAAACGTTGTAAATCACTGAATCTCCACCATTAAGACTCTGTTGGGTTTTGGAGGTGGATTTCACACCGTCCGTAGCACTGAGTAGACCCTCAAGCCGCAAGACTTGTCCCACTTTTACTTGAATGGTGTACTTAAATTTATCCTTGCCAATAATCAAATCCTTTTGCCCATCGCCAGGATATTTTTTAATCGAATAATCGAGGTCTGCAATCTCGACTCCGTCCATAAAAGTCTGGCTGATAACGTTGTAATAAGCGCCTTGACTGAGTGGGTTGCCAAAACCTCCCATGTTTCGCTGGACATTCAGTGTAATGGGTGTGCCACGCACCAGAAGACGGGATCGAACAGTGAGGGTATCACCCCAAACGAGTAATGCATGAGCTTCTGCTCCACCGATTTGATCAGTTACTTGGGCAATCATGGTTTCTGATTTGCGAAGGTTTCCGACACGCAAAATCTCGAGACGATGATCCGAAATTACAAAATTACCGTTTTCTTTTTCGACCCGAACCGCAGTTTTACCACGACTTTCTAAAATTTTCTTTGCGTCATTGACGCCAGAGAAAATTCGGAGCACTTGAGGAGGCACCGAATCTTGTTGATCTCCGAGACGTACATTGTTCTGACGGGCAAAACCAACAAAATGGGTTTTGCAACCCGTTTTGCACATGGCAAACTTACTCGCCATTGAACCCTGCATCATTTCCAATTTGGGTTGTCCGCGTAAATCTGCGCCTGCCACGGCATAGACAGCAGCCAACGATGATAATGCCACGACAACCATGACAGCCTTAAGCCGATAGTGTTTCATTATTTTCCCCTTAGAATGTGAATTCTCAAAGAGATTACGCTTTGGGTGAGACAAAAGTTTGAAGGCAGTACTACAATTAGTCTTTCATACAATTATCGAGTCTCGAGATTGGACAATTCAGACCAAGACCATCGAAACAGCCATCAGAATTCTGTTCACTTCAGCATTCAAATCCGCTTGAAAGAAAACCAAATGCCGCGATTAAGGTTTTTGTTTCTCGAGCATCGCGGCGTTAAATGCTGCCGATTGTCCTTTCGGAATGCTTAAACTCTGAAATTTTTCGCCCTGAAACATTTTGGCAAGGTACACGATTTGCCCCACATGCCCAGGGTAGTGCGCGAGTTGGCGTTGAACCACCGCAATCACCGAATGCGATTCGCCACGAATAAAAACCGACCTTGTAAAATCTGATGGCTTCAAGTTCTCGAGTGCCGAGAACAAACACGTCCAACCCGATTCCCACACCTCGAGCACCTGTTCGCGGCTTAAATCTTCAGTTTCAAATTCGGCGTCACGGTCGCGGTTTTGGCTTTCACCGTCAACATCAAACAAATTCTGCCACCTTGAGATCATGTTGCCGTGAAGGTGCTTCACGATCACCGCAATGCTGTTTGAGTTTGGTTCCGGCACAAGATTAAGTTGCGCGTCGGAAACTTGTGCCATTGCCGCATCGCCATATTTTTTGTACTTATTAAATTCGGCAAGGCTCGAGCTGAGAAAATCTGCAATCAAATGTTCTAAAGTCATGTGTTTATGGTACTGAAATTTGGTTTTTGATGTCAGTAGGAGAAATACCAAACTCGAGCCTGCACCAAAATAAATCATTCCTCGAGCCACGCCGCAAAAACCCGAGTCAGAACTGGCATGATCGCATACGTCATGGTACAAACCACGATCACAGCATTCAAAACCAGAAGCTCGAATTGCGGTAGTAACGAGCGCAGAATCGGTGATACGACATAATTGATGACAATGCTGAGCGGTAACAAGCCAAGCAGCGTCACCAAAATCATCTTCCAACGTGGCGGGTTGCGAAGCGTGACCGATCCGGCGGGCGTGAACCAAAACTCGAGTCCGGGCGTAAATTGTTCAATGGGTTTGCCGAGCGTTAAGGGTTTGACACGCTCGAGCCAGTGCTTGCGTTCGGCAGATTTGTGCCAGGTGCGGTAATCGGTTTCACTGGCAAAACGAAAGATCACCAGGTATTGATTGTTGCCGCCAGCCACGGGACGCACCACGCCAACACCCAAATGCCCTGGAAAACTGATGGCTGCCTCGCTGATTTCACGCACCCAAGCTTCGAATGCAGTCTCGAGTCCTGGTTTGACATTTCGTGCCACCGCAAAGGTAACAGGAGGATTTTTGGAAGCTGCGGTCATTCCCAAAATTCTAACCAATTAAATTCACAATGGTTCGGAAACTTTTAGCAATTGCGCTCACGACGTAAACGATGTTTCTCGAGTTTGATCCAATTAAATCAATGTCAGGGCTTTCTGTGACATGTGAAAAATTCAGGCGACGTGCTGTACGATAAAATCCAATCA
>JANMUC010000607.1:0-16749 GCA_031391225.1 Deinococcales bacterium | reverse complement strand
TGATTGGATTTTATCGTACAGCACGTCGCCTGAATTTTTCACATGTCACAGAAAGCCCTGACATTGATTTAATTGGATCAAACTCGAGAAACATCGTTTACGTCGTGAGCGCAATTGCTAAAAGTTTCCGAACCATTGTGATTTCATAATTGTTATTAAAGTCATTAATACCGACGCGAAATAACCCAGAATATAGAATAAAGTAGCAAAAAAATAAAATTCCTACAACTTGAAGTGCAAGCATACATCCGGCACTCAAAGGAGCAATAGGTTCAATCGGTACAGGTGCTGGCGATTGCGGCGGACTAACTGGCGGCAACTTCGGAAAACTCGAGTAAGCCGCATTTGATTGCGTGTTCACCCTCGAGACTCCAGACTGATTTGAATACCGAAAATCATCCTTCAATGTCTCGAGAATATGCCTTGCACTTAAAAATCGGTCTTCCAATTTCATCTCGAGCGTGCGGTTGATGATGGTTGCCAGGTTGGGTTTGATGCGTGGCTCGAGTTGTTCAATCGGTTTTAGTTTTTGCCCGTTCAACCTCGAGATGGCATCGGGCGGAGTGATGCCCGTGATGGCTTCGTAAAAAGTTGCACCGAGCGCGTACAAGTCCGTGGCTGGTGTCAAGGTCACCACCTGCCCGTATTGCTCGAGTGGCGCGTAGGCTGGCGTCAACAACCTCGAGGTAATTTTTTTGCTCGAGCCGATGTTGTACTCGATCACGCTGCCAAAGTCGATCAATTCCGGACGTTTTGAGGTCAGGATGATGTTGGCTGGTTTGATGTCGCGGTGCAACACGCCAAGGTCGTGAACTTCTGCCAGAAGCTCGAGGATAGGTTCGAGCAGTGTGATGGCTTCGTTGCTGCTGAGGCGTTTCCCTCGTGAGATGTGTTGCTCGAGGGTTTCACCTTTGGCGTAATCCATTGCAATGTACGCGGTGTTGTTTTCCATGATTTGCGCGATGATGGCGGTGGCGCTCGAATGCTCGATCCTGCCCAAAATTTCGGCTTCGCGGTTAAAATGCTCAAGCATGTTCTGAAACTCGAGGTTCTTGTTGTGGTTGGCGACTACGTTTAAGCCGTCCCTGGTGACCATGCCATCGGGAAAGCATTCTTTTAACGCCACATATTTTTTGGTTTGCACATCAAACGCCAAGTAGGTAATCCCGAAACCACCCCTGGCGATTTCGTTCAAGACCACAAATTGCCCGTCCGCCAACGCCGTGTTCGCAGGCAGAGCCGAAATCGGGTCGCGCGTCTCGAGTGAAACGTTGACAAGGCTCGAGCCGCACGTGAGGCAAATGCTGGCGTTATCGGGGGTGCTCGAGTTGCAGTAAGGGCAGGAATTGGGTGTCAGCATGGTCTCAACGGTTTGGATACGCGATGAACAACACTCGAGTTCCCGAATCAGTTTACGATTGAGCCGCCATTTTCGTTGTCCAACATTTGCATCTGCACACCTGACCTGGATTATGCTGTATGCGTTTAAAGAAACTGGAGGCTGTATGCGTTTAGAAGGCAAAGTGGCATTGATTACGGGCGCGGCAAGCGGAATCGGCAAAGAATCCGCTTTGTTGTTCGCCAAAGAGGGCGCGAAAATCGTGGTTGTGGACTTAAACGAAGAACCAGGGCAAGCCGTCGTTGCTAGCATCCTCGAGCTTGGGGGGGAGGCGGTGTTTGCCAAAGCCGATATTTCCAAAGCGGCGGACGCGAAAAACATGGTGCAGATCGCCGAAGATTCGTTTGGCAAGCTTGATATTATGTTTAACAACGCTGGCATCAGTCACGGGCAAGACGATGATGCGATCAACACCGAAGAGGACGTTTGGGATTTGACGTTTGCGATCAACGTCAAGGGCGTATTCTTGGGTTGCAAATACGGCATTCCCGCCATGCGGCGCAACGGTGGCGGCAGCATCATCAACACGGCGTCGTTCGTCGCCATTCTTGGCGCAGCAACCCCGCAACTGGCGTACACCTCGAGCAAGGGCGCAGTGCTTTCGATGACCCGTGAACTCGCGGCGATTCATGCCAGGGAGGGCATTCGTGTCAATGCGCTCTGCCCAGGTCCGTTGCGCACAGAATTGCTAATGAAATACTTGGACACCGACGAAAAGCGCAACCGTCGTTTGGTTCATATTCCAATGGGTCGTTTTGGTGAGGCTCACGAAATGGCGAAAGCCGCGTTGTTCCTGGCATCAGATGACTCGAGCTTTACGACGGGCGCGACTTTTCTTGCCGATGGTGGCATCACCAGCGCGTACACGACTCCGCTTTAATTTTTTGGAGGAATCATGCGAAACTCGAGTTTGATTGCCGTGTTGATGGTTGGATTTTTGGCATTGACCAATTTTGCGCTGGCGAAACCGATTCTGGATTTTCAACACGAATCGGTGTACAAGTCAACGTTCTGTCAGAATCACGGCTGTCAGTTTGTCAACTCGAGTTTTGATCGTTCGGACGGAATCGACTTTGAGCAGTACTTGTACAAGTTGGACAACTCCTTGTACGTTGTCGCGGCGCGTCATCCAGCCGAAAATTCGCGCGTCAATCGTTATGATCGTGTGACCTCAGTTTCACTCATGGCTCGAGGTACACCAAAAAACTTGAAGAAACTCGAGGCATTCTTACCAGAATTTATTGGCGAAACTGTTTTTGGACATCGAATAGATGTTCAATACAATTTCAAACAAAAATGTGCTCGAGCCGCCCAAACTGCGTATAAGGGTGATGGATTATTTGAACGGATGGTGGTTGGTCAAAGAACTGTAACGATTGCTTGTGTGCCTCGAGCTTTCAACATGCTTTCAATTACTTTGTATTGGGGTGGCATCAACGATTGGGTTGACCATTCATTTGGGTTTAGTTGTTCAGTACCAGACGGGTCAGCATTGCCCGCCTGTCCGTGGGTTGGCGCATTTCCAAGGAGGATATTTTGAGTTCCATTACTGTTCTCGAGCCTGCCACCGAGCAGGTTCTTGCCACACTGCCCGAAGCTGGCATTGGTGAAGTTGATGTGGTAGTTCAAAAAGCCAAACGCGCCTTTCCAAAATGGCGTGCGGTTGCGCCAGCAGACCGTGCAAATTTACTGCGCAAACTGGGTGACGCTATCGATTCCAAACTCGAGTTTTTGGCGAATCTCGAGGCACGAAATGCGGGCAAACCAATTGGTGGGGCACGTTGGGAAATTGGCAGCGTCGCGCAAGTCTTCAGGTATTACGCTGGGGCTGTCGAACGTCACATGGGTCAGACCATTCCCGTTGCCGGTGGCGTTGGCATGACCTTCCTCGAGCCAATTGGTGTGGTCGGCATGATTACGCCCTGGAATTATCCGTTGTTTCTTGCCAGTTGGAAAATCGCGCCAGCCCTTGCAGCAGGGAACTGCTGCGTTCTCAAACCCGCCGAACTCACGCCGCTGACTGCCATCGAACTCGAGAAAATTGCGCTCGAGGTTGGTTTTCCAGAGGGTGTCCTAAACGTTGTGGTGGGTTTGGGGCATGTCGCGGGTCGGGCGCTGGTTGATCACCCCGATGTCGCCAAGATTGCCTTCACGGGCAGCACAGCCGTCGGACGGGACATTGCCACCCGAGCCGCCGCGAATATAAAACGCGTGACGCTCGAGCTTGGGGGCAAAAGCGCCTGCATTGTCTTTGCGGATGCCGACATTGAAAAAGCCGCCAACAGTATTCCAGGCGCGGTGTTCGATAATGCAGGACAAGATTGCTGCTGCCGCTCGAGATTGCTGGTGCAAAAAAATGTTTTGGATACGTTCTTGGGACACCTCGAGACTGCCATAAAAACCTGGAAAACAGGCGATCCGTTTGCGGACGGTGTGGACATGGGTCCAGTCATCTCGAGCAAACAACGTGACCGCGTGACAGAGCTTGTCAATTCCTCGAACGTTCTGTTGCAAGGCACTGCGCCAACTGGAGCGGGATTCTGGTTTCCACCAACGGTTTTGGGACCTGTTGCCCCGACAGACCGCGTGGCGCAAGAAGAAATTTTTGGACCCGTCACCGCGATTATTCCATTCGAGACTGAAGCCGAAGCCGTCGAACTCGCCAACAGCACGATTTACGGCTTGTCGGGCAGCATTTGGACGCTGGACGGTGCAAAAGCCTTCCGTGTGGCTCGAGCCGTCGAATCTGGCGTACTGTCAATCAATTCAAACTCGAGCGTGCGTTACACCGCGCCTTTTGGCGGCATGAAACAAAGTGGTTACGGGCGCGAGCTTGGACCAAACGCGCTCGAGGCGTACTCAGAGGTCAAAATGATTTACTACCGCACCGATGATTGAACCGAGCCTCGAACACGTTGAATTTGACACGGTTGGTCTGAAGTTTCATTCCGAAACCCACCGTGTTTTGAAGGTTTGGACAAATTCAGAAGCCGACGTTTTGACCCTGAACTTGTTTCTGACTGCACCCGATATTCGCGTGTCACTTGCAAATCTTGAGGGTTTACGTGAGATGTACCGCGAACAAGTTACGGTGGCAAAAGGTGGATTGATTGAAGTCAGCACGCTCGAGGTGTCAAACGTTCCAAGCATCAAAACGATTTTCAAACTGCCGCAAAAAATGGCTGGCGTGGCTTATGTCGCCGCCATTACGATTCCATTCAAAGACTTCAGTTTTGTTCTGAAAATCACCTGCCAGGAACGAGGTTTTGGAGGAACTCGAGAAACCAGAATTCTCGAACAACGACGACTTGCTCTGCTCGAGAAAGGGGAGACTCGAGACGTGATGATTGGTTGGAATGCTGACCCGTACGACCCGAATTTCAAATCCGAAGTGCTGATGACTTTTGCGGAAGACTCGGTTTTCGATGCTGATTTTCCAAATCATCCAATCTCTCGAGCACGGTTTTGGATTGAAAAGTTTGAGAAATCATTAAAACTCGAGAAAACCTTGCTTACCTTTGAACCGTTTGAGCGACGCAAGAAAAAATTGTTCGGCTTGTTTTAAAGCTTTTTCCAATTGCCGTTCCAATCAAAAAACTCGAGTGCGGCAAAGCGTTTTTTGTAATCGTAAACCGAAGGCTCGAGCGTGGCATAACCAGGGTAATAAAATGTTTTGCCCAGTTCAATTGAATACTTGATGCTGCACAAAATCAGGTACACGCCAAGGCTATGCTTAGACTTAGACGGGTCGTAAATCGAATAGATGCTTGAGGTGGAAGTTGCACCGATATCGAGGAAAGTCGCGGCGATCAAACGCCCGTTTTTGAAGAGCAACAATTCTTTGGTTTCGCACGGCACGGTGGCGGGTTGAAAACCCAGAAAAGCGTATAGCGACTCGGGAATATTTTCGCTAAAACGTTCGGTGTGAAGTGCAAACAACTCGAGTTTTTGCTGGTCAATAACGGCATTTTGAATTCTGATCTCAAGACTCGAGTTGCGTTTCATGACCCTCGTTTGGCTGGTGCTGAGCACAAAGTTCTCGAGTCGCATTCTTAACGGCGTGACGGTTTTAAATCCTCGAGCTTCAGACATTCGGGAATACCGAAAAAAGTACGATCCAAAATGCCGCCAACCATCCGCCCAACAACGATCCATCAGTTCGGGGCTGGCGTGCTCGAGTTCCCCCGCTTCGTTGATGGCTGGAATCATAAGGTTTGAAGGTTGGCTCGAGCCTCTAAATTTTCGTCCCAAGGCACAACGTCCAAACCTCGCTCGAGGGTGCGTTCGTGTCCTTTGCCAGCCAGCAAAACCGTGTCACCTGTTTGTGCTTTTGATAGTGCCAATCGAATGGCGGCTCGGCGGTCAGGTTCGAGCACAAAATTTCCTTGGTGAACTCGAGCCTCATGTGCCATCATCTCGAGAATGGCATCAAGTGATTCGGTGCGGTGGTCTTCTTCAGTAAATACGGTGAAATCGGCGTTTAAAGCGGCGGCTCGAGCGATCCCAGTCCGTCTTGAAACATCGCGTTCGCCCGCCGCACCAACGACCAAAATAATCTTGCCAGATGTGGTTGGTCGCAGTGTCTCGAGCGCGGCGGTCAGGCTGGCTTCGGTGTGGGCAAAATCGTTTATTACGCGAAACGGTTTGGTTTGCAACAACTGCATTCTGCCTGGAACGCCTGGAAACGACTCGAGTCCAGATTTTAACTGCGTCAGGCTCAAACCCATTTTTGCCCCAATTGCCAGTGCCGCCAGCGCATTCGCACCGTTAAAAATACCAATCATTGGCACTCGAGTTTCTAACACCCCAAGTGGTGATTGTATGTGCGTCTCGAGTCCTTCGGTGGTTTCTCGAGATCCTAAAATCTGCCAATCACCTTGATTGCCGTAGCTCCAATGCGGCATCTCGAGTTGCGGATAGGTGGCATCGTCGCGGTTTAAAATCCCAAATTCGGAATGCTCGAGTAGTTTGCGTTTGGCAAGAAAATAATTTTCGGCAGTACCGTGTAAATCCAAATGATCGTCGGCAATAAAGTTCACCCAACCGCTCACGGCAAATTTCAACCCTTGCACGCGCCCGAGTTCGAGGGCGTGACTCGAGATTTCCAGCACAGCATGGGTGCAGCCAGCAGTCACGAATTTTGCCAACAGTTCTTGTACAGCGGGCGCTTCGGGCGTGGTGAAATGCCCTGGCAGAAATTCTTCAATCTTGTTGTAACGGATGCCAACCGTTGAAATACGTCCTACCTTCAAGCCAGAATGCTCGAGAATGTGATGCGTTAAAACCGTGGTGGTGGTTTTGCCTTTGCTGCCCGTAATGCCAATCAACTCGAGTTTGCGCCCTGGAAATTCCCAGAATGCCGCAGAAAGGTCAGCAACTGCCTGCCGATCATTTTGGACTTTGATGTAAGGAATATCGAGCCTAATTCCTGCTCGAGTCCCCACAACCGCCACAGCGCCATTTGCCAGCGCTTTGGGAATAAAATCGTGACCATCAAGCGGAGGACGGCTTGGAAGTGGCACGCCTTGCACCGCAACAAACACAAACCCAGGTTTGACCGCTCGAGAATCCAGCGTTACACCCGTAACTTCTGGATCAAACTCGAGCGTATTGTGCGGTATTTTTGCACTGTGAAAAAGTTGGGAAAATTTCATCTTCGTTATAGCTTAACGCCAACTCGAGTTCAGTCATGTGGTTGGAATCAAAAAGTTTTTTTACCGTCTATGCTCGAGGATTAAAACCAGGTTTGCACGGATTGCATGTTCATACTGTCGGAAATTGTGCGAAAGCCGCTGACCCTGGCACGGGTGAAGTGATTGCCTTCGGGTAACGGCTGGAAACTTTGACCCTTTTGACACCCGCAATCACGGCTCACCCACGGACGACCCAAAGTTACGTCACGCGGGTGTTTTGCCCAATCTCGTGGTTAAGTCGGACGGCACAGGACATTTGGAGTTTCAGACTTCTAAGCTAAAGGTCATGGGTTCACCGACAGGTGTGGCAGACCGAAGCCGTCGTACGCCCAGTCCACACTAAATCTCAATCTGAGTTAGTAAATTTTACCCTCGAACATGATTAAGTTATGCTCGAGGATTCATCTTTTTGGTGTCCAAAACTCAAGCTACGAGAAAGCGGTAGCACCTTAAATGCTCTGAAATTGTTGCGGTCCCTCGAGCCGAGAATCAAAACGTTCAAAGTTTTGGTTTCAAATACTGGTCAAAAAATGCGACGCTGCGCCGCATTGCCACGCCAAAACTTTGCGATAAATTATGGTCGGTGCGCGGGTAGGTGTACAACTCGACTGGACTTTTCACAGCCCTTAATTCTGCCGCCAGAATGCTCGAGAATCTTGATGGCACAACAGTATCACTTAAACCATGATGCAACTGAATCGGTGCAATAGGTTTGGTAATAAACGTGTTTGCACTTAAAGCATTCCAAAACGCAGGATTCTCGGTTGGGCTTCCAAAAGTGTCATACAACTTTTTACGCTCGTTAATGTAACGGCTGTAACGAGCATTTTCAGCACGGGGTCTGGAGTTAAAGAACTTAAAAACCTCCAAATGCGGCGCGACCACACCGCCCCAAATGACAGCAGCCTTCGCACCAGAACCCAAAATTAAAGCCCTTACGGTCAAATACCCGCCCATGCTGTGACCCCACAAGCCCACTCGAGATGGATTGGCTTGCTTTAAGCTTTTGATGCTAGAAACCGCGTTCATGACATCAACCGTGTACCCAGGTGAAGTGTACGCGCTCGAGGATTTCCCTTCAGAAAAACCGTGACCACGATAATCGGGTTTAAAAACAATGTAACCGTTCTTGGCAAAACCCGCTTGGTAAGCCAGGTATTTTTCGGTGGTGCGGTACTGTTCAGGTGGAATGTAACCATGGTTGAACACGACCACTGGGAAACCACCTTTAGGTGTTTTGGCATTCGGAATGGTTAACAGTGCCAGAATTTTTAGACCATCAGATTGATAACTTGCAATCCATTGACGGTAATTCACACCGTTTTTAAGTTGTCGCTCGAGTTTGATTTGACTTCCTGGAAAAGCTCGAGCTTGCAGTGCCGCAATGCTGTTCGGGTGCGTGCTTGGATCAGGAAAAACTCGAGCTGCTAAAGCCACCGCGCCCAAACAGAACACCGCCAACAGAATTCGTTTCATGTCTCATCGTGCAATGTTGTTAGGCAAAACACAAGATTGTGAATCACACTTAAACCTCGAGCCAGGGATTAACCAATCGAATGGGTAAAGATTTAAAGTCGGGTGTGTTGCGGGTTGCTACAGCCAAACCATGAACGTAAGCAATCGCTGCAATTTGCGTATCCGTGACCGTTAAAGGCGTACCATTCTTTCGACTTTCACCTGCCCAACGTCCGTAAATCTGAGCGCTGGCTGTGTCAAACGGCAAAATTCGATTGTTAAAACTTGGTAACACAAACGCCTCGAGCCAAACCTGAAGTCGTCTGGCACGTTCGGGGTTGCGTTGCTGGTAAATTCCTGTTTCAATTTCGGCAATTGTGAAACTCGATATGTACGCCATATTTGGTGGTTGCGCGTCAAACCAGGCTTTAACGATTGGATTTGGTGTTTTGCGTTCGAGTTCGCTGATGGTATTCGTGTCAAGCAGAACTGGGACAGCACTAATCATCGAAATCGATCTCACGGTGTACGGCAGGAAGGCGCTCGAACGGGTCTGGGTCGTCGTCCTCGAGCACTGGGTCGGTTGGTCGGAGCATGTCCCAAAGGCTGATTTTGGGTAAAAAATTCTGGTATGTCTCGAAGGACATCACCACTGCCATTTTCTTACCATGCTTTGTCACGACTTGCGGTTCGGTTTGAGCCAGTTCAATCACTTCACTGAACTGGGTTTTTGCATCATTTAACGCCCAAACTTTTTGCATCAAAACCCCGATTCTGGTTGAATCAACCAGAATAAGGGTACAACCTCGAGTTTAAATCTGCAATCTTTAAGGTTTCATTCGCGTCAACATGCGCGGGAACGGGATGGCTTCTCGTAAGTGCGGAATTCCACAAATCCAAGCTATCGTGCGCTCGAGTCCCAAACCAAAACCCGAATGCGGCACAGAACCGTACTTGCGTAAATCCAAATACCAATCGAACGCCTCTAAAGGCAAACCATGCTCGAGAATTCGAGATTTAAGCAAATCATAATCATGAATGCGTTCCGAGCCGCCAATGATCTCGCCGTAACCTTCTGGGGCAATCATGTCATTGCAGGCGGCAAGTCGTGCATCGTGGCTTTGAGGCTGCATGTAAAACGCTTTGATTGCCGCAGGATAGCTGTGAATCATCACGGGACGGTCAAAGTTTGAACCAACAGTGGTTTCGTGCGGTGCACCAAAATCTTCGCCCCACGGCACAGGCTCGAGCGTATCCACGCCTTCAGGCAGCGTGTTGCTGGCAATTTTTTCGGCAATCAATTTAATGGCATCGTCATACGAAATTCTAGGAAAATTACCACTTGCGGTTGGCTCGAGTTTGCTAATGTCGCGCTCGAGCATTTCAAGTTCGGTTTTGCAATTCTCGAGCGCCCGACCCACCAGATAACTGACAAAATCCTCTTGCAAGCGCATGTTGTCTTCCCAGTCGTTAAACGCCACTTCGGGTTCGATCATCCAAAACTCGAGCAAATGCCGGCGGGTTTTGCTTTTCTCGGCTCGAAAGGTTGGACCAAAAGTATAAACCTTGCCGTAAGCCATCGCGCCCGCCTCGGCGTACAACTGACCAGATTGCGAGAGGTAGGCTTTCTCCTCGTCGAACAAACTGATCTCGAACAAATTGGTTGTACCTTCAACCGCCGTGGGCATAAAAAACGGCGCATCAAACCGCAAAAAACCACGCGCATGAAAAAAATCGTGAATCGCACGTTGAATCTCATCCCGAATTCTCGAGATTGCCCAAGGTTTACGATGCCGCAAATGCAAATGACGGTAATCGAGCAAAAATTCCACGCCGTGCTCTTTTGGTGTGATCGGGTATTCCTCGACTGGGGCGGCAAAAACCCGCAATGACTTGACGCCAAGTTCAAAACCACCTGGCGCTCGAGCATCCGCCCGAACTGTGCCAGTGATTGCCAGACTTGTTTCTTGGGTCAAGTGCTTGGCAAGCTCGAAATCTTCTTCGGAAACATCATTTTTAAAAACTGTCGCCTGAATAAAACCAGTGCCATCACGAAGTTTTAAAAAGTGTAACTTGCCCTTAGAGCTTTTGTCCGTCAACCAACCACGCACGGTCACTTCCTGATCCGTGAACTTCGCAACATCCTCGAGATAAATTTGCATGGGGAAGATCATACGATTCTTGAGGGATTTGGGCAAAGGCTAAAGTTGCTCCTTTTGCAATTTAAGGAGTTCGGATAACGTCCAAGTCTCCAAGACTGACGAGTCCTGGTGCTAGTTTAGTTTCGTTTGCGCCTCCATTACCCAATTGACCAGTTGTATCAGCCCCCCAACTTTGGATTTTGCCATTTGCTGTTAAAGCATAAGAGGAAGTGGCTCCAGCGGCAATGGCAGCTATGTCGTTCAAACCAGGTGCAATTGCACCTGGATTTTGCCCATTAGAGCTATTGCCAAGTCCAAGTTCTCCATTAACGTTTTGACCCCAACCTAATAACGTGCCATTTGCTTTGAGAGCAAGTGTATGTTGATTTCCTGGGGCTACAGCAACAATATCAGTTGCACCTTGAATGAATGTTGGGGTATTGCTTTGATCACCATTTGGAAAAGCTTTTGTTGAAATCCCCCAACCAAAAAGGCTTCCATCTGATTTGATTGCCCAAGAACTATATTCGCCAGTTGCAATACTCACGATGTTGTCTATGCCAGAAATTGTAACTGGGGTTGTTTGGTAATTTTTACTGCCTGGTTCACCCAATTGACCGGCTGCAGAAAGCCCCCAACCTTTAAGGGTTCCATCTGATAGAAGGGCAAGGGCATGTCGAGAACCTGAAGCGGCACTGATTGCAATTACATTTGAAAGACTCGGAATTGTGATTGGTGAAGTATTTGTATAGTCAACTGAACCACCTGTTCCAAGTTCACCCTCACCATTTGCACCCCAACTCAGAACTGTTCCATCTGACTTCAATGCAAGTGAAAAATTGCGACCTGCGGCGACAGCAATGATTCCACTAATACCTGAAATGATTTTAGGTCCATCGCTAACACCTTGTGAAAAGAAACCACCATCCCCAAGTTTACCATCATCATCGCTACCCCAACTTAACAATGTTCCATCTGATTTGATTGCAAGGGAATGATCTTGACCTGCTGCGACAGCAACGATATTGTTCACAAAATTAGAATTTGCATTTACTGGAATAGGTTGGTCAATGTTTGTATTGGTATTGCCCAGTTGACTGCGATTGTTCGCACCCCAACTCACAACATTACCATCTGTTTTCACCGCGATTACAAAGCTTTGTCCTGCACTGATAGAGGATTCCATAGGATTGACACTCATGAAGAGAGTTTTAAAAATGGTCGGCGTTTGGACACTTCGTGCAGTAATGCGAACCACGCGTCCAAGAGTAGAACTAGGTGCAGTATAAGTTACTGTACTTCCCGTAGAATTTGACAGCGAACCTGAAGAACTAGATTCGATTTTCCAGGTCAGTGCGTCGCTGAAAACCCCTGTCCCTGAAATACCAGCAGTGATCAGGCTCGAGTCATTTACGCGTAGTGCAACTTTTGATGCTGTAAGAGAAATTGCAGTGACTTCATCTGCTGGGTTAATGGTTATATCGACACTTTTGCTTTTGCTTTTGTCACCAATGCTAGTTGCAGTAATAGTTACGATTGTTGTAGCAGAAATTCGGGGTGCTGTGAACAATACAGGCGAGTCATTGGTTTGCGAAAGTGTACCTGAAGTTGTGCTCCAGATAATAAGCGGATTGAAGTTTCCCGTTCCTTTAACAACACCAGAAATTGCTGTACTGACACCACCAGCAAGAACGGGTGTATTGGTTGTCACAACAATTTCAGTTATGGTTGGATCGGAAGTAGGTTGAACGGGGCAAGCTACAAGTAAGCTGATGAATCCCAGAATTTGAAAAACACGTAATATAAGTTTCATAAGCGACAGTCTAACTTTACGTGTTCAGAATTGCGATAGTACATCTCATACTACCGCAGTAGAAACTTAGCCTTTTCAGTGTTCTCCCACGGGAATTCAGACCGTCCAAAATGCCCGTAACTCGTGGTTGGCGCGTAAATTGGACGCTCGAGATTCAGTTCTTCAATAATATTTAATGGTCGTGGATCAAAATGCTCGAGCAGTAATGTGGCAAGTTTATCGTCGGTCATTTTGCCTGTGCCAAAGCTTTCAACTCGCAACGAGACAGGGTTGGCTTTGCCAATCGCGTAAGCCACCTCGATCATGGCTCGAGATGCCAGCCCCGCCGCGACCAGGTTTTTTGCCATGTAACGTGCATAATACGCCGCGCTGCGATCCACTTTGGTTGGGTCTTTGCCCGAGAATGCCCCACCGCCGTGCGGAATCGCGCCGCCGTAAGTGTCCACGATAATTTTGCGCCCCGTCAAACCAGAATCCGCGCTTGGACCACCAAAAATAAAGCTGCCGCTCGGGTTGATGAAAAAATTGACATCTTCGCTCGAGATTTGCGAAGGAATGATCGGACGAATAACGTGCTCAATTACGTCCTTGCGGATTTGTTCCTGCGAAACTTTTTCATTGTGTTGCGTGCTGACCACCACCGTCTCGAGCCGTACGGGTTTATCACCCAAATACTCGAGCGTCACCTGAGATTTTCCGTCAGGACGCAAGTACGGCAGTGTGCCGTCTTTGCGTAGTTTTGCCAGTCTCGCCGCAATCGCGTGTGCCAGCGCCAGTGGCATCGGCATCAATTCTGGTGTTTCATCGGTAGCATAACCAAACATCAAGCCTTGGTCGCCAGCCCCACGCAAATTTTTCGGGTCACGGTCACCGTTGCGCCATTCCCAAGATTCGTTCACGCCACTGGCAATCTCGGGACTCTGCCCGTTGATAGTATTCAAAATCGCCACGTTATGCCCGTCAAAACCAAACTGGGCTTGCGTGTAACCGATGCTGGTGATGGCATTCCTGACCACTTTTTGCACATCGACAAAATCGGCTCGAGAGGTGATTTCACCCGCGACCAGCACCAAACCAGTCGTGCAAAGCGTTTCGCAAGCCACTCGAGATTTCGGGTCTTGCTCGAGAAACGCATCCAGCACAGAATCGGAAATACGATCTGCGAGTTTGTCGGGATGACCTTCGGTGACGGATTCGGATGTGACGAGGCGTTTGATGTTTGACATGGGTGCTCCTATTTGGGCGGCTGGGTTGTTCTACCCTCATCCCCGACCCTTCTCCCATCTTGACCATAAAACGCACCTGCGGGCATGGTCGCAACATCAGGAGAAGGGAGCTTTGGTTCTATATCGTGTGGCTGAAACAGATTCTCGAGTTTCATACATTCCTGGAAAATAGCGCCGATAAACCCGCTCCCGCAGGAGGGAGAGGGTGACGAGCCTAAGCGAGCGCCCCATGCCCGTCAGGTGCTTCTTCAGGGGCAAGAAGTCGGGTGAGGGTGGGAAGTTCTCGAGTTTCTGGGGTGTACGCCAGAATAGGGGAGAGCCAAAGTTCAACTTCCTCGAGTTTCATGCCTTTTCTGGCGGCGTAATCCCTGGTTTGATCTTCGCCAATGCGTCCAACGGCAAAATACTTGCTTTTTGGGTGCGCGAAGTAAAAACCACTAACGCTCGAGGCGGGTGTCATGGCGTTGGATTCGGTCAGTTCCATGCCGATTTCTCGAGCGTTCAGAATCTTGAAGAGTTCGGGTTTTTCGGTGTGGTCGGGTTGGGCTGGGTAGCCTGGCGCGGGGCGAATGCCAACGTAACGTTCTTTGATCAAATCTTTGTTTGAAAGCGCTTCGTCCGTTGCATAACCCCAGTATTCGCGGCGCACGTCTTGATGCAGTTTTTCGGCTAGGGCTTCGGCGAGGCGGTCCGCCAGAGATTTCACCAGAATGGCGTTGTAATCGTCCAGCTCGAGTTCGTACTTTTTGGCGTGTTCTTCCGCGCCGTGAATCGTGACGGCAAACATCCCGCAGTAATCAGTTATTCCAGAATCCGTTGGGGCAATAAAGTCTGACAGAGCGTAATTTTCGCCTGGTTGTTCGCGCTGTTGGCGCAGCGTGTAGAATCTCGAGATCACCGTGTCTTGCTCGAGGATTTCAATATCATCACCCACAGAATTTGCAGCGTACAAACCAATCACAGCTGAGGCTTTGAAACTTTTCTCGAGTTTGATTTTCTCGAGCATGTTTTGCGCGTCGTTCCAGAGGATATTGGCTTGAGTTCCTAAAGCTGGGTCGTTCAGAATGTGCGGATAAGCGCCTTTCATTTCCCAAGCAATGAAGAACGGCGTCCAATCAATAAAATCCGTCAGCGTCTCGAGCGGTACGTCGCTCAAAACGGTGCGTCCCAGTTTTTTAGGCGTAGTTGGGGCATACTCGAGTTTAGGCGCGTTTTTACGAGCATTCTGGAGCGTCAAAAGCCGTGTGGTTCTTTCTGCTCGAGCTTCCCGAAGTGCGGTGTACTCGGCTCGAATTTGGTTGGCGAAAATGTCTTTCTCGCTGCCCAATAATTTAGAAACCACACCCACCGCTCGAGACGCGTCGAGAACGTGAATTACTGGACTCGAGTACCCTGGTTCGACCTTAACCGCAGTGTGCGCTTTGCTGGTGGTCGCGCCACCGATTAGAAGCGGAAGTTTCATGTTGCGTCGTTCCATTTCTTTCGCCACAAACACCATTTCATCCAAGCTTGGGGTAATCAAACCCGAAAGCCCAATAATATCCACTTTCTTTTCAATCGCTGTCTCGAGAATTTTTTCCGCGCTGACCATCACACCCAGGTCAATCACTTCGTAATTGTTGCAACCCAGCACGACCCCGACAATATTTTTGCCGATATCATGCACGTCACCCTTTACGGTTGCCATCAAAATTCTGCCCGCATGAGACTGCGAATTCCCGCCAGCCAGTTTTGCCGCCTCGAGATACGGGGTTAAGTACGCCACCGCTTTTTTCATGACTCGAGCACTTTTTACGACTTGTGGCAAGAACATTTTGCCCGCACCAAACAAATCACCCACAATGTTCATGCCGTTCATCAACGGACCTTCGATCACTTCAAGCGGTTGAGAAAATTGTACTCGAGCCTCTTCAGTATCTGCGTCAATAAATTCGGTAATGCCATGCACTAAGGCGTGCTCGAGACGTTCAGTCACACTCGAGTTTCGCCACGCAGCCTCTTCGGCAGGCGTTTTCTTAATGCCCTTGTAACGGTCTGCCAGTGCAACCAAACGCTCAGTGGCATCGTCGCGCCTGTTCAAAATTACATCTTCAACATGCTCGAGTAACTCTGGTTCGATGTCACTGTAAACCGCCAACATTCCCGCGTTGACGATGCCCATGTCCAGCCCAGCTTTGATTGCATGATAGAGAAATACCGCGTGCATCGCCTCACGGACGTGGTTGTTGCCCCGAAAAGAAAACGAAACATTGCTGATACCGCCCGAAACGAGCGCCCCAGGTAAATTCTGCTTAATCCAACGCGTGCTTTCAATAAAATCTCGAGCGTAATCGTTGTGCTCTTCGATGCCAGTGGCAACCGTTAAAACGTTAGGGTCAAAAATAATGTCTTGCGGATTCCAAGCCAGTTCTTCAACCAGAATTTTGTACGCTCGAGAGCAAATCTCAATCCGTCGTGCCAGAGAATCCGCTTGACCCGTTTCATCAAACGCCATGACGACAGCCGCCGCACCGTAACGCCGCACGGCATTGGCTTGCCGCCTGAATTCATCCTCGCCAGCTTTTAACGAAATCGAGTTCACAATGGACTTGCCCTGCACGACTTTCAACCCAGCCTCGAGCACACTCCACTTGCTCGAGTCAATCATGAACGGAACTTTGGCAATTTCGGGTTCTGAACCTGCCAGATTCAAAAAATGCACCATTGCCGCCTCGGAGTCGAGCATTCCCTCGTCCATGTTGACATCAACGACTTGCGCCCCGTTTTCGACTTGCTGCCGCGCTATCGCAATGCCAGCCTCGAAGTCACCCGCCAAAATCGCCTTGCTAAACTTAGGCGAACCCGTGATGTTGGAACGTTCGCCCACATTCACAAAATTCGTTTCCGCCGTGATTTTCAAAGGCTCGAGACCAGAAAACGTCGGCAGTTCAGAGCGTTTAACAGGAACTCGAGGTTTGACATCCTTGACCGCATCCGCAATCGCTTTGATGTGCGCTGGCGTCGAGCCGCAACAACCGCCGAC
>JANMUC010000568.1:0-8853 GCA_031391225.1 Deinococcales bacterium | reverse complement strand
TGATTGGCGAAGTAAGTCAGGGTGTAATTGGTTTGGCTGGCGATCAGGAATTGACAGTAGTCTTCGCGTTTGACGATGCCGCTCATGGTTTGATTATGCCTTAATTTCTTACTCTTTTCGAGCTACTGCGTAAGTCCTAAGAAGTGTAAACTTGTCTGACCATGGATGCACAAACTTTTGCCGCAAATCAACTCGAGAATCATGCCAAGTCTTTTTTGAAGGCTTTAAATGAAACCCCAGAAGAACATTTTTTCAGCGACCCGCCCGCTGGAGGTCACAGCGTTGCATGGCACGCCCTGCACACCGCCGATTGGAATCGGGTGCTGGTTTCACCCAAACTCGAGGGCGTCAATCCTGAAACGCGTTTTGCCTACTTGGGTTGGGAAAATCAACCGTGGTCAATGGCGGTTTTTGGGACAAGTCCAGTCAGCATCACCGATTCCAAAGCCAAGATTCTCGAGTTTGTGACCCAAGAATTCGAGCGTGCTGTGCAAGATATTCGTGATGCCAGCCCAAACCAGCTCGAGGTTAAAGTACCCACTCCAACGGGTGAACGCGAAGTCATGACGATGATTGTTGGGCAGATACGACACATGGCGTACCACTGGGGGCAAGCCAAAATGGTGTCCATGCAACTGGCAAAATGACCATCAAACTCGAGGTTTTTGACGCATACTAAACCCATGAAAACGCTTTTGAAAATCTCGAGTTTATTGTTGATGGTCTTGTTCTTCAATTCGGTTGCCAATGCACAAACGGCAGCCGAAATGGTCGTGGTTGCCACCATCGCAACCACGCTTGACCCCAGCATCAGTTTGCCGCAAGGCAGTTCGTTTGTCTCGAATCCAAAGTACGCAGTTCAATTTGCGGCATTGCTGCCCGACGCTGCAAAGTACAGCAATTTTCAGCTCTATGTTGCCAAAGGTCTTGCCACGCGCCTGTCAGATGCGTTTATCGCGCAGTTGCGCACCAATTTTGCTGCAACGGGTTATTTTGAGGTTTCAAACTCGAGCAATGTTGTTGGCACTGAAACCCGTATTCGGATTGAATTTAAAAATGATGAAAACGGCAAAACGCTTTTGCTGTTCGTGATCAAACGCCCCGACGGCGTGTATTTTCTGGTCGCACAAAAAAAGTAAATTTCAAGTCATACTACGGCGCTCGAGAGATCAAACTCTTGAGCGTTTTTTAATGCCTTTTGCCGCGCGAAATCTGGTACAGCATTAAACTTCCCGCCACCCCAAGATTGAGCGAATCGCCCGAGCCAGACATCGGAATTCGCAAGAGTTGAGCGCATAAAGTTCGTTGCTGGTCGGTTAGACCATGCTTTTCTTCACCCAAAAACAAGAACGTCGCTCGAGGGTAATCAAAATCATCAAAGTCTAGCGTTCCATCGGGTGAAGCGCCAACCACAAGCACCTCTCGCGCTTTAACCCAAGCTTGAAAAGCTTGCAAGCTCGAGCGTACAAAATCCTGCTTGAAAAACGCGCCCATCGTGGCTCGAATCGTTCCAGGCGCGTGAAGCTCGAGGGTTTTGCCCAGGACGATAAACCCTGTTGCGCCCAACGCCTCCGAAGATCGAATCAGTGTTCCCAGATTTCCAGCCGAATTGATTTCCTCGAGCACCACCCAGCAACAATCGGTGTTTGTTGAAATGGATTCGAGGTTTGTCCACCGCTGCCGAACAATCACTCCAATTCCAGAAGCCTGTTCAGTGCTCGAGACAGACCGAAACTTTTCAGGTTTGATATTCAGGATTGGCACGCCCTGATTTTTGAGTTGCCGCACCAATTTTCTCGTCACGCTCGAGGTGCAAAGTTGATCGGAATAAATGACCGTTTCGATCTCGAAATTTTGATTCACAACCCGCACAAAATTGCGCACACCCTCGACGTAAAAAAGTTGTTGCCGATCCCGAATAGGGCGTTGAGTTTGCAGATCTTTGACCAGTTTTAAAACTTTGGTTTCTCGAGTTTTCTCGAGCTTCAAAAGCTTAGCGGACATGCTCCTTTGAGGTTGAATCCTCGAGCTTCAAAATGATTTTCACGCGTTGCACGATACGGGGTTATTCTGGAAAACTCAAGTACGGTAAATGGCTTACTGGAGTTTAGAAACTACGCACTTCAAGAAATCAAGCCCGAAAAATCGCGGTTAACAAATGTGCGTTCCAACGTAGGGGCGAGGCATGCCTCGCCCCTACAGTACTCGATTCTCAATTGGTTTTTTTGGTCATCTGCGCGAGTCCGAAGCTTTCAAACCTTATTCGCTTTGAATGTACTGCGTCAAATTTTTCTCGAGCAGTTCAGCTTCAATCTCGAGCATCATTTCTCGCGGTGTTGTTTTTGAATCGCCTAAAGGTGGCTTTTTGAAACGGAAAATACCAGTGGGTTTATGAATTACGTGGATGTAACTGCCGCCCTCCGCTCGTCCCACATGAAGTTCTATGTCCTCGAGTTTCAACATTTTCTTATCCGATCAAACGTCGGCGTACCAAAGCGCTGATAAAATCCAAGACGTTGACCATGACAATCACAACCAAAACGCAAACGCCCAATTGTTCGTACTTGCCGCTGCGCATGGTTTCTTGAATCAAAAAGCCGATGCCGCCCGCGCCAACAAAGCCCAGAATGGCAGACACGCGAAAGTTAATCTCGAAACGGTAGACAGTGTACGAAACCAGCAGGGGCAAAATTTGTGGCAGCACCGCCCAACGCACGACGCTCGTGCCTGGAGCGCCGCTCGCCTCGAGCGCCTCAATTGGTCCTTTGTCGGCGTTTTCGATGGCTTCGGAATAGAGTTTGCCCAAATCGGCGGAGGAGTGAATTGCCATTGCGAGCACGCCCGCGAACGGTCCCAAACCGACGGCGGACACAAACACGAGCGCGAGGATTAACGTATCCACACCGCGATTGATGTTAAAGCCAACTCGAGTCAGGACGTACAGAATGCGTCCGATCAAGCTTTTGAAAGTTAAATTTCGTGCTGCCAGCAATGACAACGGCAGGGCGATCAATGCCGCCAGTGATGTCCCGACAAAAGCGGTGGCAACCGTGATGGTGGTGGCTTTCAGAACATCGCCCAGAATGCCTTGAAAATCTGGGTTGATGGCGCGACCCACAATTAAGGACATGAACGGGAATTTGTCGAGCAAGACGGACAGATTAAATTCCACGGCGTGAAATCCAAAACCCAGCAGGGCAATCAAACTTGCCAGAATCAGACCGCTTTGCAAATCGCCAGCTTCGAGCGCATCGTCTCCCCTAACGAGCAAGCCTGCGCCACCAAGCAGCGTCAAAATCGAGAACAGCAACCACGTGCCAAAACCGTAACGGACTTGATCTGGGAAGACACGGCGCACACCCGCGTCGCTCGAGTCACGTCCAAGTCCAGTTTCGGCAAGGTCGCGTTCGATCACGTAACCTGATGGTAATTCTTTGGCGCTAACAATTTGCGTCCAGGGTTTGCTGTCACCGACCCGAGCTTGTTGTTCGCGCAACAAATTAAACTTGCGCCTTGCGTCGAGCCAATCGCTTTGAGCGCGGGAAAACTCGAGTTTGGTGGCGTCGTTAGATACTGCCAGTCCTTGTTTGGCATTCTCGAGTCTGGTTACGGCGGTTTTAAGGCTGTTTTGTGCAATCGTCCAATCGCTTAAAATTCGGGCGCGTTCTTCGTTGACGCGCTCTAAATCTTCATTGAATTCTTGGGCGAGTCTCGAGTCGTTGGCGGTGTTAAACGAACTGGTGATTTTGTAATAACCGCGCAAAGCATCAAAGGTGGTGGGTGCATAGTTGCCAAACAGGTACACACCAAAAGCCACTGCCAGCACAGCACCAACGCCCAGTGTAACCAGGCGTTGCTGCCCTGCGGGGTACATCAGAGCAAGCAATCCGGCAATGGCTATCACGATCAGTGGCAGGGCAATCTCGAGGACGCCAGGCAAGCCCGAAATTTGAATCAGAAATTGCTGTTGGGTTGTCCAGAACCATGCCATGATCAGCGCCACCGCACCGAGCAACACGCCCAAGCCAGCCATCGCTCGAGTGTTCAGTTTGACGCGCCAAATCACAAACAATGCCAGTCCTGCCAGTACGGGCGCAAGCCACAACCACGGAGCAACTCCTGACAAACCAAGCGGCGTGGGTGTGATGGTGTACCTTGAGAGCGTGCCGTAGACCGCCGAGAAGGGCTGTAGCGCAAACGAGAGCACTATTCCCGCCGCGCCCGCCACAATCAAGCGTCGTGCCGATCCTCGAGCCAGCAGGGTGGCGAGGCTTAACAGCACGGCAATCACCATGTAAGTGGTGGTCATAAATCCGCCACGCTTCCGGCGTAAACGCGCTCTTCCTCGAGATGCGTCAGTTGATCTGGTGTACCGTCAAACACGAGTTGTCCTTTGTTAAACCCCAGAATGCGCCCAGCGAAATCTTTGGCGAGGCGCAACTCGTGAATGTTGACGATCACGGTCATACCATCGTCGCAAAAGGATTTTAACAAGCCCATGATCACTCCAGAAAGTTTGGGGTCAATGCTGGCGGTGGGTTCGTCTGCCAGCATCAATTTGGGTTCTTGCACCAATGCCCGAGCAATGGCAACGCGTTGTTGTTGCCCGCCCGACAAGCTCGAGGCTTTGGTGTACATTTTTTCCTCGAGTCCGACACGGGTTAAGGCTCGAATGGCTTTGTCTTTGTCGTCTGGTGTGTACAAGCCGAACAAACCGCGCAGTCGGTCATGGTATCCCAGACGCCCAGAAATCACGTTCTCGAAGGCTGTTAACCGCGTGACCAGATTAAATTGTTGAAAGACAAAACCAATCCGCCGTCGCAACTTGCGAAGCTCGCCCCCTTGAGCAAAAGCGATATCCTCACCCTCGAGCAAAATTTGTCCTGTGCTGGGGTCGTTTAGACGATTCAGGCAGCGCATGAACGTGCTTTTTCCAGCGCCACTTAAACCAATCACGGCAATAAATTCGCCGTCCTTGATGCTTAGATTGACATTGTCTAAGGCTCGAGTGCCGTCAGGAAAAATTTTGGAAAGGTTTTTGACTTCAATCATGGGCGTTCCTCGAGAAGCAAATTGATGCCCTAAAAAGAATCAGCGCGAGGTGACAACACCTCGCGCAAGACTCAAGCTATAATTATTTACGGTATTTGTTGGCTTCGCGCACGATGTCGTAATCGCTGTCTTTGGCGACGGTCAGGGCGTTAATGCGGTACAAATCTTGGAGCATTTTCTTGGTGGCTGGGTTGCTCTTCATGCCGATCAACGCGCCAACGACTTTCACCACGGTGCTGCGGCAGGCGGTGTTGTAGCCAGTCCGAACCGACACGGTATCGCCAGGAATTGGCTTGGAATACTTCAGAACACGAATTTTGGCTTGTTGTTCTTTGTCGGCAAGAAACTGCGTCCAAGAACCACTCGTGCCTTTGGTGTTGTTGGAAAAAGTCGCGCCAGCATCGACACTGCCGTTCAAAACCGACAGCACCACCGCGTCATGTCCACCGGCAAAGACTTCCTTGCCAAAGAATTTGTTCGGGTCAAAGCCGTTTAAAGCCAGTGTGGCTCTAGGGAACAAGTATCCAGCCGCCGAGTTGGGATCAACCCAAGCCACGGTCGAACCTTGCAAGTCGCCAAGGGTTTTGAATCTCGAGTCGGTACGGACAATAAATGCTGCCCAGTAAAACGGACCCGCCTCACGGACGCTTTTCAAAAGCACATCGGCAATGCCAGCCGTTTTGGCATCGACGTAACCGCTTGGGTTGAGCCAGGCAAAATCGAGTTGACCACTGCGGGTCGCTTCAATCAGACCACGGTAATCCTGGGCGACGCTGGCACGAAATTCGACGCCGCGAACTTTGCTTTCCAAATAATCTGTGATCGGTTTGGCGCTTGCCAAAACCTTGGTGGCGTCCTGTGCGGGATTAAAACCCATCCGCACCAAACGGCACGATTCCGCATTTTGGGCGATCACGCCAGCGGGTTGACTCGAGATGGCTGCGACAATTGCGGCGGTGATTGCCCCTGCGATTGCGAAAACTCTTTTTTTCATACACGCCCCCTAAAAATTCTCTCGAGCAGCAGTCTCGAGTTCTTTTGTCAGCTTAGTGTATTTCACTTGGCTTCAATTGTCAGCTTTTGATGGTTTTCTGCCCAGCGCTTTCCTGTCTCGAAAATCAGTTCGGAAATTTATTCACTTCGCTGCGCCGCAAGACGAAACCACCTCAGCACACCACTGGATAACTTGCCAGTCATGGTGTACTTCAGCAGTTCAGTTTGAGAATTTGCGTCAGGAGCAATTTCAAGTCATCAGCATTACAACTGATCCACTACTTTCTCGCTCGCGGTTGTTTTGACCCCTGGTGTTGGATCAACCGTTGGTGTGGTTGATGTTGCTGCGTTCTGTGGGACTTCAATATGATACGCGGGGTCGTTGCTGTTTCCAGGGTACAAGAATTTACTGACTCGAGATTCAGCAAGCACCGCGTCAATGAACGCTTGTTGTTTGCCGCTCGAAATTGAGTTTGGTGAGACATCAAAAACGTTTAGGACGTCGGGGTCTGCCAGGTGTTTGGAGACTTTGGACAGTGGACTGAAAGTTAAAATTTTGGCTTCCATCGCATTGATGGCTTGTTCTCGAGTTTGACCCTAGTCAACGGCTTTTTGACCAACGTCTTTGACGGCTTCACCTGGGGCGGTGTAAGCTGCGGATGACAGTTGACCTGTGAGCTTCATATAAAAAATTCGGGCATGATCGTGCGGGGTGCGGGTGGTGCTGGTGATCGTGCAATTCGAGACGCCCGCTTTGCGCATGATGTCTTCGAGTACGCCCCTCGTGTACGGTTTGAAGGTATCTTCTTTGGCACTTTGCCCAGAGAAGGTGATGGCGAGGGGCGTTTTTGGGGTTTCTTTGCGTTGCACCACATCGCTACTTGGTTTTTTAGGCTCGAGCATGGCGCGTTTGCCGCGTACTTTCGTGCCTGCTGCAAAGTTGCGCCCCTCGAGTTGCGCGGCAGTTTCTAAGTTTTGATCTGGGTCAATGCCCGTACTGACCCTGCCCTCGCGTTGTTGAATCACGTGGGTAATTTCGTGACCGATCAATTCTTTGTCACTGCTGCTGGCGTTTTCGCTTAAGACAATATTTTCGCCTATCGTGGCAGCGTTGGCATTTAAATCTTTGGAGAGCTTGTGCGCGTTTTCGTCGGTGTGAATCCGAACAGTCTCGAGGTTGACATTGAAATGCTCCTCGAGTTCTTTGCGTTGAGTGCTTTCTAAGCTATTGCCGCCCGTTAAGATCTGAATCTCTGGTTTGCCGTTTGCTGTCCCAATCGCGTCTCGTTGTACGGTTTCGTCTTCTGGAATGGGTTTAAAGTTGATGGCGTCTTCAATCCATTTGCGTTGATGTTCGCTGTGAAGTTCATCCAATCTGGGCGAAATTGCAGCTTGAATCTGCGCCATAATTTTGGGGTCGCGCACGCCGTGACAGATGGTTTCAAAAGCTTGAACGTCGTCGTCACTGACCCAGCCGTCAAGCAATCGGTTCAGATGCTCGAGCAATTGACTTGCCGTGAAACTTCCGATGGTTTTCTTGTTGGTTTCAGCGAATTCTCTGGCTTTGGCATCGCCACCCCAATTGCTGGCGGCATTTTCGAGTTCGAACCCTTTTTTACCAATTGTATGCCGCAAAAATTCGCTCAGACGAGTGTTTTGAAAGGTGTCGGAACTCAGGGTGGCTTTGGCTTGAAAAGTATCTGCGCTGATTCCTGCAATTTTATCAAATTTTTTGCCGTTCTCAAACAAATCTTTGAAAGCAGGATTTTCTTGTACGGCGTTTGAGACTGGAAACGCGCGGTGTTTGGAGACTTTATCCACGGCTTCTTTGACCACAACTCCAGTGCCAGGTCCAACAATTGCCCCCGCAATCAGACCAATGCCGTAATGTTTCATGCTTGCACCGCTCGAGGGATTCATCTCAAATTTGATCAGTTCGCCTGGGGTCAATGCTTCGCCTGCGCCGCTGACCACATCGCCGGCGACTTGATAATGGGTCGAGACAACTTTTTGATCGGGGTTGGCTTTGTTATACTTTTTCAGATTCGCAACGTGTTTGGCATCAATGCCTGGACTTTGAAAGGTGATGATTCGTTCTGTTAAATCAGCGAATTCGCTGCCCGCCAGTTGCGCCAATGCCCCGCCAAGGCTGTGACCGGTCAACCAAACCTTGCCTTGTTTGGAAAGTTTTTGCAACTCGAGTTCAATGCGGTGACGGTTGGCGCTAAATTGTTGCAAGCCAACGCTTTCAGGCTCTAGGTTGGCGACCAAGTCTTTGATTTTGCTAAATTCTGCCCCGCGAAACGCCAAGATTGGGTGTGGGTATTCGGGGTGACTTGGAATAAACGAACGCATTTCAAAACCGAATGGTCCGTTCACCAAACCGCCGTCGCTGTAACCAAATTTTGCCAGCAAGGCTTGCTGTTCGGCACTCAGTTTGTCTTCGTAACCCATGTCGTGCGCGATTTGTTCGAGCAGCACCTCGTATTGTGCGGTGCTTGGATTCTCGAGTTTGCTGGGTTCGTTTGGAGTCTGGGAGTTTGGTGTTTGTTGCCCAGCTTGAAGGGCAGCATTTTTTTTGTCAGGCTCGAGGGCTGGGTTGTAGGTTTGTTGTACGGGTTCGCGCATCATGGGTTTCACCTCGAGCGTTTGCGGGGTTTACATGCGGTGGCGTTCGTTTGCCAGGCGGCGTTTGAGAATGGTGTAGACCTGTCGCGCCATTGCGTCTAAGTCTGGGGCGGCGCGGTTCGGGATGGGTTCTGGTTTGGGCGTGCTGCTGGCTGGCAGCGGCCCTGCGGCTGGTGGCGG
>JANMUC010000510.1:0-2065 GCA_031391225.1 Deinococcales bacterium | reverse complement strand
CCAGCCCCACCATCACCGCGATCGCGGTGGCGATCAGTCCGGTCACCAGTCCCACCAGCAAGGATAACCTCGAGCCGTACAAGAGCTGCGCGAACACGTCCTGCCCGAGGGCGGTCGTCCCGAGCCAGTGATCGTTGTTGGGACGCAACCAGGTGTCGTTGCTGAGTTGACTGGGCAAGTGACGGGTCAGCAGCGGCGCGAGCAACGCCATCAGCCCCAGCACAATCAGGATCAGCGCCCCGACGACGGCGCGGCGGTCGTTGAAGGCGCGTCTCAGCGTGTCCATGTCAGTTCCACCTCAAGCCTGTCCCGTGCGAACTCGAGGGTCGAGCAGCGCGTAGGTCGCATCCACCAAAAAATTGGCAATCAGGACCGCCAAGGATATGAACAGGAAAATCGCCTGCATCAGCGGGTAATCGAGGCTGGTGACCGAATGGTAGAGCAGCGTTCCCAAACCTGGATAGCCGAAGACCACCTCGGTCAAGATCGAACCGCCCAGCACAAATCCCAGCGCCATGCCAAAGGCGGTCAGGCTCGGCAAAATCGCGTTGCGAACCCCGTAGGCGTAGAGCACTCGAGATTCGCTCAAGCCTTTGGCTCTGGCGAACGCCACGTAATCCTCGCCGAGGGTGGACACCAGGTTGTTGCGCATGGCAATCAGCCAGCCGCCCATCGCGGTCACAACGATCGTCGCACCCGGCAAAATCGCGTGCGTAATGACCGATCCGACAAAGCTCAAACTCCAGGCTGGACCGGTCACAATGTCCACACCGCCGCCGAGCGGGAACCAGCCGAGCAAAAACGCAAACACGTAGAGCGCGATCAGGGCAAACCAAAAATACGGCACAGAATTTAAGAACAGCGCCACTGGTACGAGTGCATCGGCGAACCTCGAGCCGCGCCGCGCCGCCGTGTAGACACCCAGCCCCGTGCCAATCAGGAACGAGAACACCGTGCTGACCCCGACCAGCCCAATCGTCCACGGCGCAGCCCCGCCGATCATCTCGGTGACGGGTGCTGGAAAGAAACTGATCGAGCGTCCGAGATCGCCTTTGCTGAGCTTGAACAGGTAATCGCCGTACTGCGTCAGCAGGTTCTTGTCGTGACCTTCCAGACCGTAGGCAATCATCAGCGCTTTGGCGGCGTTCGGGTCGAGCCGTCCCTGGTACTTGGCGATCATCGCACCAATGGGGTTCCCGGGCACCAAGCGCGGCAGGAAGAAATTGATCGTCAGCGCCGCCCAGAGGGTCAGCAGCAACAGCGCGAATTTTCGAACCAGGTAAAACACAGTGCGCCTTTCCAGAATCAGCCAGAACTCGAGTGGAGGGGGATGACATTTTGCGAAATATTTTGGTTTCAAATGTGAATCTCAATTTTTGGTGATGAAAGCCTTTGAAAACTCGAGTGAAACCAGGTTCTGACGGCTCGAGGAACGTTTTTTAGTGGTCAACACTTGGGTTTTAGATGCTTCGGAATGGCATTTTCGAGACAGGACTTTCACCGCTTTGGGACTCGAGAAAACCAGTTACATTCTCTCGAGTCCCGTGGTGATTAGCGCCTCACTTCAACGACACGTTGAGGTACATCAACCGCGCACCGATCCCGTCGTCGGGGCTGCCGTCGTTGTACGGGTTTTTGTCCGACGGAAAGCCCGTGAAACGCGTGGCGTTGAACAGGCAGAACTGCGAACGGTCAGTCAACGGCACGAACGGCACGTCGCTCATAACCTGCGCGACCATGCGGTTGATCGCAGTCTTGCGAACGTTTGCATCGCTCGTCGCGCGGAACGTTTGCAATGCTTTTGTGACCGTTGCGTTGGTGTAGCGCGTCAGGTTGGAATCCGCCTGCTTGCCGACGGCTGCCGAAAGTTCTGGCGAGAAGGATTTGTAGAACAGATCATACGGCGTGTCGCCGTTGCCCCATCCCCAGGAGATGCCCATGTCGTAGGTGCCTGTTTGCAATGCGCCCGCATAACCGCTCCACTGCTGCTGATCAATCGAGGTCGTCAAACCAATTTTTTTGAGGTTCTCGGAGATGACCTGCGCCATGGCGATGAAGTCCGTCC
>JANMUC010000478.1:0-2397 GCA_031391225.1 Deinococcales bacterium | reverse complement strand
GATCTCTCGAGCTTTTTTGACATTTGGTTTTTTAGTATTTGAAGGTGATCGTGTAGGTGGCTTCAAACTTCTCACCGGGTTTGAGGGTGTTGACGGCAGAAATACCCTCTTCGTTGTTTTTGATGTTTGGCAGTTTCACAGCCTCGAGTGCGTAATTTTGCCCGCCCAAAACCTCATTGATCTTGACCGTCACCGCCCTGGTTTTGGTGTTGACAATACTGAAATTCACTTTGTACTTGATGCTGGTGTTGGTGCGGCTCAAAGTTTGTACAGTGCGGGTTAAACGCAAATCAAAATCCGCTCCCAGATTGAACGTGGCTTTTTCGGCTTTGGGATTGTCACCGATTTGGGTTTGTCCAACCACCCTGGCATCTTCTCGCACGGTCATGACCCCACCTGGCAGGTCAGAATCGGTTTTGATGTTGTAAACGCGGTTTAAAGGCACAACGATTTTCGGGCTGCCATTAAAACCACTGTAATATTCAAAGCTCCGCTCGAGGGTGGCTTTGGTGTTAATAAACGGCAAGCTGGTGGTGGTGCGTGCTGGCATGGTGACGGGGCTATTGAATTTGAAAGTTTGTAAGCCTGCACTTTCACCTGCGGCTTCGACACTTGGGGCACTCTCAGCAGAGGCTTTGGCAATAGGTGCGCTGGCAACGGCATAAGCTTGTGTCTCTCGACCATTATCTTGGTAACTGAGGTTGACTTGCCCAGCGATCAATTCGAGTTTTGGTGTTTTGTATTCCAAACCGCTGGCGTTGCGAACGTCTGCCCAACCCGTCAACTTGGCATCATCACCTTTAATTGCCAGGGTGTAACGCGGACTCCAAGTGATGCCCCGTGTTAAGTACGTCAGAATGCTCGAGCCGCCACTGCCACCCAAAGTCCACGAGTAGGTTGGCGCAAACCGCACACCCTCGAGTGTTGGGAAGACCACATCGGCAACGCTGGCTTGCATGTATTGACCGTTCACTTGAAACAAACCGATACTGGCTTTAATCACAATGGCTTTGACCAGTTTGTTGTCGCGCTTTAACAGCACTTCCTTGCCTTCAAACGCCTCAAGCAAACTCGGGCTGGCAGGCAGTAAATTCACGTTAAAAATCTCTGGATACTCGAGTTCCAGGCTGCCAGGCACCAGAAATTGTCCAAGGTCGGCGGCTGGACTCCAATTGAAGCGGTTGCCCGAGATTTGCACGGGTTCGCGGATTTCGGCAAAATTATAGTACAAGGTTGCGTCGGTGGCTTTGGCGCTCGAAAGGGCTGCGGTGATGGCGATAATGGCAAGTTGCAAGTTCTTTTTCATGGCTCGAGTGTACGGAAAGTTTTTTGGAATTTATGAGCAATCATTCAAGGTTCGTTTCCACTTCTCGAGCAATTTTAAAAAGGCTTGACTTTTACGTTACGGAAACGCTCATTGTGTTTTTCGAGCGCTCAAACCAAAGGAAGTCAATGTGAAAATCAGTGATCTTGCTCATCTGGCTCGAGTTTCCAGCCGCACGTTACGCCATTACGACGAAATTGGTTTGTTCAAACCAATCCGTATCGATTCCTTGACCGGTTACCGCGAGTACAGCGTGAACCAGATGGCGTTACTCAACCGTATTTTGGCATTGCGTGACCTGGGATTTTCACTCGAGCAAATTACGACCTCAACCGCCAACGGTTTTGAGCCAGATCGCTTGCGAGATTTACTCGAATTGCGCAAAGCCGAACTTGAAACCCATATTAGCGAACAAAAAAATCGGCTCGAGCAGGTCGAACAAAGACTCGAGCGTATCAATAAGGAGGGTAAGATGTTCAATTATTCAGTCAATCTTAAAGGGCTGCCAGATTGCTTGGTGGCTTCTGTCGGCAATCCAGACCTTGATGTGATCGAAGATAACGTTCGATCACTCAAAAATTATTATTCTGTTTTGTTTGACCATCTCGAGCAAAATGGTTTTCAGAAATCCTTGCCTCAAATCAACATTGCACATCCAACCCAAGATGATTTCTGGAAGATGGAAGTAGCGCAAATAATCGATAAACCTATTTCAGAAAGCGATCAAGTCAAAGTATACGAACTGCGCGGCGTGCCGATGGCTGCATTCCTCGAGTTTCGCGGTGTTCACGAGTGGCAAAAAGTTGAAGATGCCATTGTGGGTTTATTGACCTGGATAGAGGAGAACGGTTACAGCACTGTTGGTGCGCTGCGTCAAGTCTATCTCGAGATGCCCCAAGGGTATGCCGAGGGTGTGCCTTGCGTTATTGAGTTGCAAGTTCCCGTGAAGCTTTCTGCAAATCACAGAACTTAAGGGCAGTTCACAAAATCCCTGCGCCAAAAGGACTAGACTTGAGCCATGAAATTTTTTACCGCGTTTCTGGCTGTGCTAATTTGCTCGAGTCTCGCCTTGG
>JANMUC010000470.1:0-2629 GCA_031391225.1 Deinococcales bacterium | reverse complement strand
CGATTGGTCAGCACCAGCACTGCACCCGTCCACTTTGCAGGGTTGGAAATACGAAAACCCGAATTCGAGATTTCGCCGTTTTGATAAACAACTTTGCCTTTGCCTCGAACACTTTCAAATTGCGTGCCGACTGGTTCAACGAAAGCCCCAGCCGCCGCCACGCTTTCAAAACCACTACCGCCACCAGAACCGCGCACGTCCAAAATAATGGCTTTCACTTTGGCAGCTTGAGCTTGCCTGACAAATTCATGCACTTTTGAAGCGATCAAACCACCCGTCAAATACTGATAAAACGTGATCACCGCCACGCCATCTGACCGCAATTCATAACTCGGCAACCACGGTTTTAACGCGGTAGGCTCGAGCTTCACGGTTTTGCGTTCCGTGTTGCCTTTAGACACCTCGAGCGAGATGCTTTGCTTGTTAAACTCTAGGGTTGTGATGGCACTGACGGCTTCGCTGGCAGATTTAAACGTCTCGAGCGAAATAGCATTCACCGCCCAGACCACATCGCCACGGCTGATTCCCGCCAATTTTGCGGGACTGTCCTCGAGCACCCGTGTGACCACCAAAGCGCTGGCATCGGGCAAGGCTGCAAATTTCAGACCAATCATCGGCAAGGGCGCATTGTCAGAATTGGCAACAAATTGCGCCCAAGCAATCGGCGTTAACCGAAACGTATGCCCGTCGCTCAGACTTCCAAGAACAGTATCGAGCGTAGATTCACCAACCGCAAAAGGACAAGGCGAAAGGTCTTTGCAAGCAAGTTCGAGTGTTGAATTGGCATTTTGACCTAGGGCGTTGAAGTCGATTTGGGCAAAACCAAAATATCGTTCCTCGAGCGTGATTAACGCCTCGTTGATCAAATACTGCGCTGGACTTGGAGCTTGCGCGATTGAAAAGCTTGTCAACGCGACGATTGAAACCAAAACAGCCAGTAACGTACGCATGTTTAAAGTCTACCGCTCGAAACTGAGATCAGACTGTTTTTAGCGCCTCGAGCAAAACCCAGTCACCGTCTTGGACGCGCCGCACAAATTCAAAACCCTCACGCTCGAGCGCCTTCATCACCATTGTCTCGCGCCCGCTCGAGGTGTCCCAAGTGACTTGCTCGCCAGCATCGGCTTGACCAGTGCCAGCCATGATTCCCGTCATCAACAACAAACCGCCAGGCTCGAGTGCGCTTTGGTACTGCTTCATCAGCATGTCATGCAATTCGGCAAACAAATTTGCCACCACCACATCAAACGGCGCTTGAGGTAAAACCGTCTCGAGGATGCCATCAATAAATTCTGCCTCTACAAGGTTTTTCGCGGCATTCTCTCGAGCCACAGGCACAGTGCTTGAATCGTTGTCCACGCCCAAAACCTGTGCCCCAAGTTTTGCCGCGACCAGCGCCAGAATCCCACTGCCCGAACCGACATCGAGCACTCGAGCAACCTTCAAATCATGATCTTGCAATGCCAGAATCGCCATGCGGGTCGTCTCGTGCTGCCCAGTTCCAAACGCAAAACCAGGCTCGAGATCAATCACGATCTTGTCTGTGTTTGTCTCGAGACTCAAATCCCAACCAGGGTTGATGATGATTTTTCCAATCGTGACGGGTTTCAAACTGGCACGGTACTGCGCAATCCAATCGGTGTCATCCGCCTCGAACCAGACCCCATCAAACGGTAACTCGAGCCGAGATTCAAAATAGACCAGCACTTGCGCGTCTCGTTCCTCGAGTCCCTGTGCTCCAGCTTCCCACAAGGCGGGAGTCAGGTGGTCAAGGGTTTCTAAAGTTCCTGGAATTTGGTAAATCAACACGGCTGTATTCTGACACGGTTTTAAGGCACTGGACCTGAACGAAAACAAACAATTGATGTACCCAAAGGTCAAACCGTTTCGAGAATCACCCTGGCAGGCGCACCATCCGCGCCAATCAAATTAAGTGGCAAACAAATCAAACGGTATTTTCCAGGCTGTACATGCTCGAGTGCCAAACTCTCGAGAATACAAACTCCTGCTTTTGCCAGCGCTTTATGCCCAGGCAAATCTTTACTCTCGAGCGCATCGGCACTGGGTGCGTCGGTACCCATTAAATTCACTCCTCGAGCCGCCAAAAACGGCGGCAAACTTGGGTCGGTAATCGTCCAAGTTCTTGGAAACTCTTGCCAGGCATTCGGTTGCCCCGTTTTGAAAATGACTTTGGTCACGCCCGTCAAATCATGCCCCTCGAGCAAATCTGGCGTCAAACAAGGGACTCCAAAGGCGTCTATCACCATGCAGGTTCCGACCCAAGTCTCGAGCGGAACTTCATGCAGTTTTATTCCCGCATCGTCGTAATGCCACGGCGCGTCCACATGCGTTCCAGTGTGGGTGCTCATGCTGATGCTGCCAACGTTCGCACTTGCGCCACTCGAGATTTTCACTGGCGTTTGGTAATCCACTGGGGTATCGCCAATCCAGTTTGGCGCGGCATTGTGAATCGCTCGAGTAATGTCAATCATTATTCGCAGTCTATCCCGAGGTAAGCTCGAGTCAATATGAAACTAACTTTGACTTTGATTTTTTGTGCTGTTCTGCTTGCCTGTGGCGTTTGGCGTGTTGTAATCGTGATTGCCTGGCACTGGGCGGGTTCTGGCTT
>JANMUC010000437.1:0-6146 GCA_031391225.1 Deinococcales bacterium | reverse complement strand
GAAAAATTCAGGCGACGTGCTGTACGATAAAATCCAATCAATTGAAATTTTCGTACCCGTCAAGACAATCTGATATTTGCGTAACGCTTGTGAAGCCGAAAAAACATTCCGAACCATTGTCGTATGAGTGTTTTGTTTTTTCTCGAGGATTCGCGTGGCTGAGTTTAATTCCGCCGCATTGCTTCAGATAATAGGGTCTGATCTGGTACTTTCTGGTGATAATGCTGTGGTCATTGGACTTGCAGTGCAGCATCTTCGCCAACCGTTACGCCGCCGTGCGGTGCTGTTGGGTACGGTGGGCGCAATTGTTTTGCGCGTTGTGTTCACAGTATTTGCCACTTTTTTGCTAACAGTTCCTTTACTTTCCGCACTTGGTGGAATCACCTTGTTCTGGATTGGTTATATTGGTTATATTATAAGTTACTGGCAGACATTCCAGAGCAGCATGACAACGCGGATGAAGTTCAAGGCGGTTTTTTCAATGCCATTCGTACCATCGTGATTGCCGATGCGGTCATGAGCCTTGACAACGCTCTAGCGGTGGCGGGGGCAGCCAAGGGCGATTTGGTATTGTTGCTGATCGGGTTGGGATTATCGATTCCGCTCCTCATGATCGGTTCTAATTTTGTCTCGAGCCTTTTCAACCGTCTGCCGTGGTTGACGTTGGTCGGTGCGGCTTTAATTGCTTGGGTCGGTGCAGACCTGATTCACAGCGATCACTTGTTGCAACAATGGCTGCCGTTTCTCGAGTCTGGTTTGGTGCTTTGGACCATGCGTGTGGTGGCAGTATTAGCCGTGATTGGTTTGGGTTTACAGGCGCAACGTGCCGCCCGTTTGCACGAGGCGATGGAAGACGCGGCGCGTCAACAAACTCAGCAAGGCTAATTTGCGGATTGATCAAGGCTGATGACTGGGCAGTTCTGGACAAAGCCGGTGGCTGTCCAGGTTGTACCCTCGGTGGCAGTGATCGCATTCCGTGCCGCCAAACTTGGCAGTTTTGAGAATCCGGTTTGCAAGGTGTTGGTCTGGTCGTTCAGGGCTTTGCTCAACCAGACACTGACATGGGCGTCCATTATTGGGTTGTATTTGGAAGCTGGGTTGTCGTTGGGCACGTGCTCAATAATGTTTTGCGGGTCACCTTCGCCGTTAAAGTACGACAGCAAACCTTGTCGATTTGGGTTTTTCAAACCCGCCTGACCGTTCATAAAAATGGCAATGCCGTTACGGCTCGAATTGGCGTCGCTCGAGCCTAAATGCGGTGCGAGGTTGAGATTTGGTGTCAGCGTGGCAAACTCGAGCGTGGCGGGGATTGCGGCGGAAGCCTCAAAACACGTGAACCAAACTTTTGAACCCTCAAAAAACCCTTGGCTCGAAAAAAGGCTTACGTGTCGTTTGACCGTGTCCAGGTCGATCACGCGGTCATGCTATCCGGTTTGGTTGGCAATCTGCGAAGCGTTTAAAACAGTACCAGTTGGCAATTGGATCAACGGCGAGTACTGCGCTTGGGCGACGCTGCCAGGTTCGTAATTTTCGGGCGGGATGACGCTCAAGCCTGGGTTGAGAAACCAACTTTTGCCAAAATCGACGCTGGCGGTTACTTCCAATATGCCGTCCACCATGTTGGCTTGTTGAACGGCGCTCAAGCCTTTAAGGTTGCCCAGTTTTGGGGCAAAGTTGACCTGAAGTGCTGCGGCATCGTTTTGATCTGAGGACTACAGTCACCACGTACCAGAACGTTTGTCCATTGGCTCGTCCCTGAAAAATGGGCATGGTCACGGTTTTAAAATCGGTGCTTTCCGAAGCCAAAGCCAAGAACAATTGATGTTTCAACGTTTGCGCTTTGGTTTGTTTCAGTTCGCCAAGGCTTTTAAAAGTGAAATGAAGATCATCAAACTCGAGGTCAAAACGATTCTTGTATTTTGGGTCATTTGAATCACGATACAGGATAAAAATGGCTTCGATTTGCTTTCTGGACTCAATTTTTAGCCTGTTGAGATTTAAGTTCAGGCGCTTCCTCGGGTGGAACTGTTACAGGGACACGTCAAGCCCTTGGCTTCTGGGTGTAGAATCCCGATGCGATGTGTTTTGCTCGAGGCAGCAAAGGTTGCTCGAGCCGTAAAGGAGTCTGGTTGTGACCCAACCCGTTTTGGAAGGTTTAAGAGGCGTTGTTTTTACCGAATCCAAACTCGCTTTTATTGACGGCGAAAAAGGCATTCTCAAGTATGTTGGTATTCCGATTCAAGAACTTGCCGAGAACAGTACATTCGAGGAAACCTCGTTTTTGCTTCTAAACGCAAGATTACCAAATCTTGCCGAACTCGAAGAATTTGACGCCGCATTGCGCTCGCGCCGGGTTGCGCCTGCGGGTCTGATCGAACTGATGCGGGCGTTCCCGAAAGACCTGCATCCGATGCACGCGCTGCGGACTGCCGTCTCGAGCCTCGCCATGTTTGACACGGACGCCGACAACACCACTTTGGTAGGCAAACTCGAGAAAGCCTACAACCTGATCGCCCAGATGAGCACGATCATTGCGGCGCTTCACCGCTTGCAACAAAACCTCGAGCCTGTCGCGCCGCGCACGGATTTAAACCATGCCGCAAATTTCTTGTACATGATTCACGGGCAAGTTCCCAGCCCAGAACAGGCGCGTCTTTTCGATATTGCCCTGGTTTTGCACGCCGACCACGGCATGAACGCCAGCACGTTTACAGGCATTGCCACCGCCAGCACCCTCTCGGACATGTACTCGAGCATCACCAGCGCGATTGGCAGCCTGAAGGGACCATTGCATGGCGGTGCGAACGAAGCGGTCATGGACATGCTCGAAGACATTGGCGAGGTCGAAAAAGCCGAAGCCTTTATCAGTGCCAAGCTCGAGCGCAAAGAAAAAGTCATGGGCGTGGGTCACGCGGTTTACAAGTTTTTTGATCCTCGCTCGAGGGTTTTAAAAGAGTATGCGGCGGTTGTGGCTGCCAAGCACGGCGAATCCAAGCAATACCAGATACTTTCCAAAGTCGAAGAGGTTGTGGTCGCACGACTTTCATCCAAAGGGATTTACCCGAACGTGGATTTTTATTCTGGTGTGGTGTACAGCGATCTCGGCATTCCCAAAGCCTTTTTTACGCCCGTTTTCGCCCTGGCGCGAATTTCGGGGTGGATGGCAAGCATCATCGAATACACCCAACACAACAATCTGCTGCGCCCCACGGTCAATTACATTGGACCCGACGAAGCGCACTGGATTCCACTCGAGCAACGTTAGGATTTCGCAAAGAGCCAAGAGCCGAGTGCAGAGAGCCAAAGCAAAGCCCTCAAATCAGTTGTGCAACTCGAGGCGAAAACCAAATTTGGTTTTCGCTTTTTGTTGATCTGGAGAATCTCCAGCATAGACAAAGGAGTGCTTTGAAATTATATTGCCCTCTGCCCTCTGCCCTCTGCCCTCTGCTTACTCTTAAGTTAAACTCGAGCATGAAGGTTTTAAAGATCAAAGATGAGGCGGCGGCGGCTGGCGTCAGTTCTGGAACGGCTTCTAAGGTGCTGACTGGCAATGGCGTGGCGTACCAGGTTAGCGCCAGTACCATCGAGCGTGTTCAACGTGTGGCAAAAGAATTGGGCTACGTGCCGAACATTGCCGCCCGCAATCTAAGATTGCAACGCACTGGGCAGATCGGTGTGGTGCTCGAGGAAGTCATGGCGAACGAGGGTTCGGTTGACCTCGAGATCAACGATTTTAGGTTGTCCGCGATGGCTTCGGTGCGGCGAACCTTTGACGGCGCGATCATGGCGGGGCTTTCGGACGCCGCCCGTCGGCATCAACTCGAGGCGTTTGTGGTTTATCCAAAACTCAATCCTGTGGCGCACCTCGAGCCGAACCGATTTCTCGATGGGCGAATTGATGGGTTGCTGATTGGACGCAATCCGTTAAAAGCCAACGATTTGATTTATCGGATTGATCCTGCGCGTTTGCCACTTGTGGCGTTGTGGACACAAATTGTTCCCGATGGTGTGGGTTTTGCTGACGCCGATCAGTTTGGCGGCGGTGTCATGGCGGTACAGCACCTGCTCGAGTTGGGGCATAAGAACATTGCGTTTTTTGGTTCGGGAATTCATTCTGGCGTCGAGCATTTCATCTTGCGCCAACAAGGTTATATTGAGGGTTTAAAAGTCGCAGGAATTCAGGCAAAACCAGAATGGCACGTCTCGAGCACACAGAAATTGCTCGAGTTATTGCGCGGTCAAGACCCTGTGACCGCCGTGTTTGCCGAAACCGATACCGAAGCCGCCGCCGTCGCTCGAGATGTGCAGCGTGCGGGTTTGAGCATTCCTGAAGATGTGTCCTTAATTGGTTTTGATGATGTTTTTGGAGCTGATTTTATTGCGGGTGGTTTGACCACGATTTACCATCCTGCCCAGGAAATGGCGGCAGAGGGCGTGAAAAACTTGCTGGCGTTGCTGGCTGGCTCGAGTGTTGAATCGTGTCGTTCGATTGTGCCAACGAGGGTTGTGAAACGGCACACCACCACAGCAGTCGCTCTGTGAACCAAACCTCGAGATTCGAGCAGTCTCGCCAAACGTGTAAAATGTGCCGATGCCAGACCCAACGCCGTCGTTGTTTGTCAACACTGGTACGTATCCCACTCGAGTTGGAAATACAGTCAAACTTTTAATTGACGGCGAACCCGCGTTTCGTTCTGTTTGTAAAGCCATTGAAACGGCAAAACACAGTGTCTTCGTGACTGTAACGTTTATGTGGTCAGCCTTTCGAATGCCTGACGGGCGCGGCACGACCTTTGAGGTGCTTGACCTTGCCGCCAAGCGCGGTCTTGATGTTCGACTGATCTTCTGGCGACCCAATGACGAAACGGCTTCGTTGCGGCGAAATGCCTTTTGGGGTTCTCCTGAGCATTTCGCGTTGCTCGAGCGGCTTCAACCACAAGTCAGTATTCGCTGGGATTGTGCTCACCCTGGATTTTGCCAGCATCAAAAAACCTGGCTGATTGACGCGGGCGAAGCTGGGCAGACCGCGTTCCTTGGTGGGTTAAATCTCAATCCAAACTCGATGGTCGCACCTGGACATTTCGGCGAGATCCAAAACCACGATTTGTACATTCAACTGTTCGGACCCGCAGTCGCAGACGTTCATCATAACTTTGTGCAGTGTTGGAATGAAGCCAGCGAACGTCTTAGCGACGATGGTCTCTGGGGAGAAAATGCCAACCATGACCTCGAGTTTCCAACGCAACTTCCGCCCGATCAAGGTGACGCCATTGTCCAGATTCAGCGCACGATTCACGCTGGTCGGTACAACAATGTGCAAGCGCCAATCAGCGGACAATCCTTTGATATTGCCTTGGGTGAACAAATCAACTTCGCGCAGTATTGCGCTTTGATTCGTGCAGCGCAGCACAGTATTTACATCGAAAATCAGTACCTTGAAACGCGTGAGATTGTTGAGGCTTTGCTCGAGGCACTGGGGCGTGGCGTGGAAGTGGTGCTTTTGATGCCAGCCGTTCCAGATTTGTTACCGACTGATTTATCACCAGAACGTCAAGCATTTCTTAAGTTACGTACTGCTTTAGGGGCGTATGACAATTTTACCTTGGCTGGCATCGCTGGATTTGGAATTGATAATCGCCGCAAACCTGTTTGGATTCATTCCAAGTTGATGCTGGTTGATGAAACCTGGGCGACAATTGGTTCGGCGAATCTGCATCGCTGGTCGATGTTCGGTAATGCCGAATTGAATGCCGCAATATTCTCGAGTGATGTGGTTCGGGGATTTAGGGTTGAACTCCTCAAAGAGCATTTGGCGCTCGATACATCCGAATTGGATGATGTGACGGCACTGCGTCTGTTCAAGCAGATTGCTCGAGCCAACCATGATTGTTTGTTGCGTGGAGATCATGCTTGGCAGGGTCTTGCGGTGTCACTTGATGTTGCAACCTACGGCAAAACAATGCCGATTGGCTGGTAAATACCAGTACTCGAGCCGCTTATCTGGCTGTCATTTTTTTGTGCCAGACCGTGTATTTTACTGAGGCTACACTTTTAAACCAAGAAATGTTATACTCAGTCCAATAACTTACAGACTTAAGAAATCCGAGGAGGCAAGCATGATCGCAGAACGCCCAGAATCCGTCACC
>JANMUC010000420.1:0-3062 GCA_031391225.1 Deinococcales bacterium | reverse complement strand
CAAGAAATATCCAGTCTTAGAAGCGCTTATTAGTCGTTGTGATCGTCAAATGCAGCAGTCATTTGCAGAGTTGGAACAGTTTTTACCCCAAGCCTCAAAACGTGACGAGTTTGAGAAACTTGTTGGTCGCATCAGAAACAGTTTGACGTTTCACTATGACGAAAGTGGGAAGCAAATTAAAAAAGCAATCTCTGACAGGTCTAAACACTCCGATGCAACAACATCGTCTATAACGCGAGGAGATACTGCTAACATGTGGCATTTTAAAGTCGCCAGTGACATTGTGGATAGCATTGTGGTTCGCCAAATTTGGAATATCCCTCGTGAAGCTGATGCCCGAATCGAAGCTGATAAAATCCTAGATCGTGTTCACCAAATAACGATGTGGTTTCTCGATTTTTCTGCGGAATTTATTTGGAAATACTGCGAAAGCTGACGGTTAACCGCAATCAAAGGTATCTCGAGCCTTAACGACTCGAGATACC
Source organism: Deinococcales bacterium (assembly GCA_031391225.1). Taxonomy (GTDB): domain Bacteria; phylum Deinococcota; class Deinococci; order Deinococcales; family JAAFIG01; genus JANXTZ01. Next base: position 2,577 of record JANMUC010000420.1, on the reverse strand, counting down.
TTCAAGAATTCAATTTACTTTTGAACCAGCACGTAACTCGAGAGCGCCTCGAGCTTCAAGTTCCCTGAAACCGTGCCAAGCGCGGTCAACCCTGCTTTTGTACCGTCGGCATGAATCGCCCAGTTTCCCGCTGGCAGTTGCATGTTTTCGGTTTGGGTGCTGCCATGAAACACCACCAAAATCTTTTTCGCAGCCTCGAGCGTGAAGGCAATCGTGGCAATGGGCAGGCTTGAGTCGGGCAAGAATTTAAGGGTTTTGCGCACCGCATCGCCGCTCGAGAGTCTGAACTGTGGGAAGGCTTTGCGAATGGCAATCAAGCCTTTCATGTAATTGTACGAGCCGTTAAACTTGCTAGCCCTGGTCCAATCGTATTTGTTGACTGCGTCGCCTGCGTTATACGAGTTGTTGTTGCCGCCTTTGGTGCGTCCAATTTCGACGCCTCCCTCGAGGAACGGCACACCTTGCGCCAGAAGCACCATCGCGGCGGCAAGGTTGGCGGATTTAACTCGCATGTCCGCGTTCGGCATGACTTTCTCGAGTTTGTCCCAAAGTGCCAGGTTGTCGTGTGCCGAAACGTAATTGATGCTTTCAATCGGTTGATCGGTAAAATCAGAAATGCTCGAGTCGTAAGCGATAGACCCAACGATGCCTTTTTTCAGGCTGGTGGTGCTTGTGATTGCACCATTGATAAAGCCTGGTTTGCTACCATCCAGATCGCCACGCAGGGCGTTACGGTAATTGTCGTTAAAGACTGCGATATTCATGCTGCGCTGCGAACCCTTACCGAAACGTAGCGGTCCACCGCCGGTCCAAGGTTCGCCGTACAAGACCACATCGGCACGTAATTTGCGCAACTCGAGCGTCAGGTTTTCGACGGTGGATTTGCTGAACATACCGATCAAATCAAACCGAAAGCCGTCCAAACCGTACTCGAGCATCCAGTATTTGAGGCTGTCACGAATGTACTTGCGCACCATTGGGCGTTCGTCGTGAAGCGCGTTACCGACGCCCGATTCATTTAAGACTTGACCTTCATCATTCGTGCGGAAGTAATAGTACGGCACGGTTTGCCAGAAGGCGCTGTCTTCACCTCGGGCGGGAACGCTGTGGTTGTACACGACATCCAAAACCGCACGTAAACCTGCTTTGTGCAGGGCGGCGATCATGGTTTTGACTTCCGTAATGGCGAGGGCGGGTTGGTTTGGATTGGTACTGTACTGACCTTCGGGAACGTTGAAGAGGTTGGTTTCGTAACCCCAGTTGTAAACGCCGTTGTTGGCAGGATTAATCTTTTGAAATGGCATTAAATGGATATCGGTCACGCCAAGGTCGCGCAAATAATCAAGCCCTGTTTTCTGGCTCGAGTTTGGCACGGTTGTACCAGTTTGCGCCACGCCCAAGTATTTGCCGCGCAGGGCAGGTTTAACGCCGCTCGAGGGGTCAATCGTGAAATCGCGGATGTGCATTTCATAGAGAATTGATTCGGTCATCGGGCGGCTCGAGCTTTTTGGGCGCGTGAAATTGGCTGGGTTGGTTTTGCTTAAATCCACCACCATGCTGCGTTTGCCATCCACGCTGGCGGCGTACGAGTTGATGTCGGCGGTGACCCTGGTTTCGTTATACGATTTAAAGCGGTATTGATAAAAATGCCCGTTCAAATCGCCATTCACATTTGCGCTCCACACGCCGTGTTGGTCGCGCTTCATGTCAATAATCTGATCGGGTCCGCTGGTCGCGTCGTCAAAAATAAACAGTTCGGCACTCGAGCTGACTGGACTCCAGACTTTGAAGCTTGTGGCGGTTTTGGTGTAGCGACTGCCGAGATCGTCACCCGAGTAATTGTATTGCTTGTCGTCGAGCGCTTCGCGGGCGTACACGGTGCGGGTAAAATCGTCGGCTATTTTTAACTCAATAAATTTACCCAGATCATCGACTCCAAGGGGTTTCTCGAGTTTGATGGCGAGCACTTGAACTGGTCCGGTGGCTGCGGCGGCAACCGGTTTTTCTCGGGGCGCAACGGTGGCTGGCGCTTGAACTTCTTTGGGGTTGTTGATGCTGTCGCGCACAGTTTTTTTATTAAAATCGACGACGAATTTGACGATGGTGCCGTCTTTGGGGATACTGAGCGCAATGTTGCTGCCGCCAGGGGCAAAATCTGCGCCGTAATTCTCGGTCCAAGTGCCGCCTTTGGCAACCTTGTACTCGAAATCACCTTTGGGAAATGCGGCGACAAATTCAAACACACCGCTCGAGATTTCACTCATGCGGGTGATGTCGCCGTTCGGATTCCAATCTGTGCCGCCGAGAGCCGCTTGAATACTGCCTGGAAGCACGACTTTAGTTGGGTCAACCGAATCGGTACTGACCGCAATGGGTGCGCCACCAGCCTCGAGTTTGGCAATTTTTAAGGGTTTGCCGTTGATGGTCAAATTAACTTTGCCCTCGAGCGATTTGAGGTCACTGGCTTTGGGTAGCCACGCCCGAATCGTGTCGGCGCTGTCCAAAAAGGCTGGTTCGCCGCGCGGTGGGGCGGCTTTGGCTTGGTAGGCATCGGCAGCGGCGCGTGAAACCTCAAAT
>JANMUC010000384.1:0-5629 GCA_031391225.1 Deinococcales bacterium | reverse complement strand
TCGAGAATCTCGGATTGTTCTCTGAAAAGTTTGACGGTTAAGGTCAGCAAATCACCAAAATCAATCGCGTTGGTGCGGCGCATACTGCTTTCGTAACGCCTATACCCTTCAACCGCAACCTCGAGCGGCATTCCCGACATCCACTCGTCGCCCTCGCGTGCTAGGTCTTCTGGCGTCCAGAGGTTTGATTTGGCTTTGTCAATAATGCTGCGCAAATACCTTGGGTTGAATTCGGCGGCACTGGGAATCCCCTCGAGCGCGGCTTTCGTGACATCGAGTTGGTCAGAGTCGTCATAGATCGTAAAACCAGATCGCAAGCCGACAAATTCGCCGTAAGCCCGCAAAATGCGCACGCCGCTCGAGTGAAATGTACTGACCCAAAGCTGCTCAGCTTGCGGACCAACCAGTTCATTGATGCGGGTTTTCATTTCACTGGCGGCTTTGTTGGTAAACGTGACCGCAAAAATTTCGTTCGGGTACACGCCGTGGTGCTCGAGAAGATGCCCGATGCGGTGAACCACGGTTTTGGTTTTGCCAGAACCCGCGCCAGCCACGACCAACGCAGGACCTTCATAGTGTTCGGCGGCGGCGCGTTGTGCGGGATTTAAGGAATCTAAAAGGGGAGAGGTGGTGTTCGACATCTCTGCGAGTATACCGCTCGAGCGTCGAGATTACGATAAGAACGTAATCGAAATTTTAGTTTTTTGTACTCGCACCCATTGAAGGCAAGTAGGCACGCAACAAGAACTGTTTGTAGTGTATAGCAAACAAAAATAGATTCTCATAAAACCCAGTAACGCTCCAGTGACGGTGCATTGTTTAGCCTTTGGGCAGGTTGAGACAAGCGTTACTTGAGTTTTCAATATTTAGGCTTGCAAACCCAGGCGTTGGCAGATTTTTTGGAAGCACGCAGTTTGAAAGGAGAAAGTATGTTCAAGGTCAAATATGGTGTTTCAAAGATGCTGCTTGTTGGTGCTCTGGCGGTTTTAGGTGGCTGCAACCCAACCAAACCAAGTGCGGACTTTAGTTTGGCGTTCAATCCTGCCACGCTCAACTTGGCAGTTGGGGCAACCGGCAATTCGACGCTGGCTCTGACTGCTATTGGAGGTTTTGATGTCAACCAAACGGCAAGCGAAGTTTCGGTGGTTGGGGCTGCGTTTGGCACGGGTGAGGACAAAATCCAGGTCGGTGAGCAAACCCAAATTGATGCCACCAAAAGTTCATTCCCGTTTACGGTGGGCGCAAACGTGCCAGCAGGGTCATATGACATGACTTTAAACGTGACTTTGGGCGGCTTAAAACGATCTGCCAAAATCACTATTAAAGTTAGTGCATCAAACAACACCGTCCCAAACCCAACAAACTTGACCGCCACCGTAATCTCGAGCAGTCAGATTGATTTGGCTTGGACTGCTGTGACCAACGCCACAGGTTACGAAGTTGAGCAAAAAGTGGGTACTGCGTTTCAATCCCTTGGCACAGTCACGACGGCGAGTGCTCAAATCACCAACCTCAGTCCAAGCACCGCTTACACTTTTCGGGTTAAAACCAAAATCGGTACAAACTCGAGCAGCGGCGTCGAAACCAGCGCCACCACGCAATCTGGCACGCAGCCTCCAACCTCGAGCAAGATTGGTTTTGTCAGCGTCTCAGAGATTGCGATGCTGGGAAACACCAACCGTCTGGGGTCGGCACAATTTTACGAGGCGCAAAATAACGAACCCCCAACCATTGGCGGTTTTGGTGCAACGCCTGACAGTTGTTTGGTACTAAGCGCAGGGCAAAATGAACCCCCACAACCTGCCAGTTTGAAACCCTTGGATGCTGGCACAGAATTAAGTTTGCAATCAGGCTCGAGTGCGTACACCAAACTGCTCAAAACCGCGATCAGTGGGATTATTCTTTACAGCAACAATCCAACGTCACCTCTTGCCGCCGTGCCAGACAACCTGAGCATCAGCATTCCTGGCAGTGCCACGGGTTTTCCAGCGTTTACGAACGTGGCATTACCTGCGTTCCCCGCAGATTTTACGGTTTCTGCCCCAGCCAGCGGCGATCCATTGGCGCTTGACGGCACGATCACCTGGGATGGCGGTTTAAATGCCAGCAACAGCATGAGCATCTTGATTTTCTCGAGCCTCAAAGATGGTCCTGGAGCAATCTGTTTTGCCATTGACGATGGTTCGTTTGCCGTGCCAAGCAACGTCAAAAGCGCTTTTGAGACAGCCGGTGCGACTGATGCGAAATTGATGTTTGTGTCCCGAAGCGCCAGCCGTTCTGAAACCGCCAATGGGGCAACGCTGAATTTAAGTGTGATCCGCAGCAAATTTATGTTGTAAACCTTAAGTGCCAAAAGGGGAAACCATGCGAAAATTATTAATTCTGGCATTGCTGTTACTGGGGTTTACAGCCTGTCCTGTCACGCCCGCAACACCCAAAGTTGCTCGAGTTGAAATTACGGGCGGGGCAGGATTGTTCACAAGTGTTGGACAGACCAGCACTTTTAAAGCTGTGGCATATGACGAGCAGAACAAAGTCATGGACTCTGGTTTTAGCTGGCTGTCGTCAAATCCGAACGAGATCAGCATCAGTGCTGGCGGTGAGGCTCGAGCCGAGGTTGAGTTGGGTTCGAGTGCCGTGACCGCGCAGGCGGAAGGGATCAAAAGCGCTCCCGTGATGGTGGTCGCAGCCAAACCCAGCGACGGTGCGGTGTTGCTTTTGGATAGTCAAATCCTTGGCAACACAGAAGTTTTATCTCAAGACCCGAACAACCCTTTTAACTCGAGCCTCAAAGTCAAACTTTCTGGGGTCAACACCCTTGCGCCTGGTAGTTTGTTCTTGTCCAGTGGCAGCAAGGCTTTGGCAGGCAAAGTAATCTCGAGCACGCCCGTGGCGGATGGTTTGGAGGTCACGTTTGCTCCTGCGACCATTTCGGAGGTCTTCAAAAACCTGAAATTGGGCATTAAGTCCGATGCCAAGCAATTGGCACTCGATTTTAGCAAGACCACCAAACCGCGCAAGATTGAACGCCGCAGTGATGGCAGTTTCCAACTCGAGTATGACGTCAAAGACCTCGAAATTCGTGGAACGCAGACCCGCAAAGAATTTAAGCTCGGACCGTTTGAATGTGAAATCACGGGTAAAGCCGACCTGAGTGGCGGCTCGAGTGTCAGCGTCAATGTTGACCCTGAAGTCAATGTGACTTTGGACGGCAATGTTAAAGATGGTGCGGTCAGTGACATGGTGTTCAAAGTTGAAGGCAAGTTAACAGGTTCACTGTTTGGTGGATTTAAATTCAGCTCGAGCGTCGAAGGTTCGTTTGCCTGCCGAGCGATAGTCTTTTACTTGCGTTTTCCTGCCTTTGGACCGATCAGTTTCTTGGTCATGCCGATCATTCCTGTGGGTTTGGGCGTTGAAGTCAAAGCCAAAATCACTGGACCCAACGCCGAAATTGGCATTGAAGGCAAAGCCAGCGCGACCTACGCCCAAGGATTTTCGTATGAAAACGGCGCATTTAAAAATCTTTCGACTTTTACGATAGAAAAAAGTCTTGTACCAAAAATGAAATTCCCAAAAATTGATGACCTCAAGCTCGATGCCAGCGCCTGGGTGCATGTCTATTCGGGCTTGTGGGCAGGCATTTGTGTGGTCCTTCAAGCCGAGGTTGTTGATGCATTGTTGGGCATCGAAGCCACCGCCAGTTTTGCCTTTGAAAAACCTCAAGCCACCGATACCGGTTATGCCAGCAATTACGACATCAAATTTAAAGGCGAGATCAAACCAGGCAAGCACCTGCAAAATTTTATCGACAAAGTCTTTGGCAAGGGTGGCTTAAACGTCAGTGTGTCGTTCGCCGAAAAGCTGAAAGAATCTCCGACAGGGACAGCCAAAGCCGACAAAACCCAGGCAAGTCCAGGTGAAAAGGTCAAGTTCAGCACCGACCTCGATCCTGCCAACCTCGAGTTTCCACTGATTGGCTACAACGTCTCTGAGGTTCAAATTTTTCGGATTCGCAACGACGGTCCCGCCGAACTGATGAGCACCCAAGTCGCCAGCCAAGGCATGAGCCAGTTTGAATGGCAGTGGACCGTGACCAAAGCCGACGTTGGCGTGAACGATTTTTACGTGTACATCAACACCAAAGGCGTGCTTGACGGATTTGCGCTCGAGATCAACAAAAACACCAAGATGCAGGTGATCGTGGCTGGAGATTCGTTGGTGACCGTCAGCATCACAGGTTCCAAAACCGAAACCTACCAAGCTCCCGCCTCTGGAAGTGCAACCTCGAACGTGACTGCCAACTGGCGCTTTGATCCAACCGATAAAGCCCCGAACATTCAACCCCCAGGTATTATTTTTGGTCAACCCACACCAGGATTTGGGTCTTATTACCTCAAACCGAGCTTGACTGGAGCTGTGACCCACAAAGGTTCTTACAGTTTGAAAGAAGACTGCATTTGCGAAGCAGGAACTATCGAAAGGAGCAGCAGCATTGATTTCAGCTCGAGCAGCGCGAACGTTCTGGAATCAATATTTGACTTTAGTGTTTTTATTGAAATGAAACCAGACGGTGCTTACACTGGAACAATTGCTTTCCCGAATCACAATTTTTCAGGTGATTACGCATACTCCGCATTTGCCAACGAAGGTTGTCCGAGCGACCCGCAAACACCAGTTAATAAAAACGTCACTGGTAAACTCGAACAACGCCCAATGGTTAGCGCAACATTTTCTGGCAAGATTGACCTCAGCAAAGAGACGGTGTTACAGGGTACAACAACCATTACCGATCAAAAAGTGAGTGTGCAAACGGGACCTGTCAGCTCAACAGATGTTCCTGTCACCATTACCATCACCTGGAAACTCGGTTTTGCAGTGTCCACCAAAAGCTCGAATGTAACTGCTGCGCCTGTCATCCCAAGTCTATTGCCCACGTTGGTTAACCCAAGTCAAAGCACTGAACCTTTCCCTTGGAATCAAATCAACCGTGTGAAACCCAAGCGCGAACCACGTTGTTAAGGCTCGAGTCTTAGCTGTCACGCTTCGGTCACGCCCAACTTTGTACAGTCTTGCAGTGACATTCTCCAACCTTTCTCGAGCCTCCCGCCCCTCGAGATTCAACCCTAAGCCCTTACGCCTTACGAAAACTGATTGCTCGAGTTTGAACTGGCGGATTCAAGCTCGAGCGATTTGAGGAGTGTATGAAACGAAAACGAGTGCCAGATTATTTGAAACGAGCCAAAAAACGCTTTTTGACTGGTTTGTGGTACTCAAGCCCTGTAGATGCGGTCATTGCTGGCAAACGCACGCTCGAGGAATGGGTAGACGTTGTGGCACTCGAGCGCGATTTTGAGATGCAGTGCAAAACCAGGCGAAAGCAGTATCCTGAAATCACTCGAGCTTTTACCGTTAACGCAAAATTGATCTCGAGTTGAGGCAACTGGTTTCTATTGGAGGTTCAAAGTGAAACAAGTGTTGACGTTTGGTTTTTTGCTGCTGGCACTCTCGAGCTGTCCGAGCACCCCGCCCAATCCACCGCCACCAAGCAAAGGCAGTATTTCTGGCACGGTCGGTTTTCCGGCTGGGGTGGCAAGTGCCGAGAACATTCCCGAACTGGTGGCTGGCGATG
>JANMUC010000302.1:0-3063 GCA_031391225.1 Deinococcales bacterium | reverse complement strand
ATGAGGACAGCTCAAACGTCACTCGAGGTCAAAAATGCAAATACAAAAAACGCCAATAAATGCCTTTCTCATCGTAAAAAGTGAAGTTTTTGTAAACGTCAAAAAACCTATTTGCGCCCAGCCCAAGAGGGTATTTGATGCTGAAAAAACCCTCGAGTTGTGATAGGCTAAAAGACCCGCTCCAGAGAATGACAACGGTGTTCACAGGTCAAAAGTCGATTGCCGAAAAAAATAAAAAACCCGAAAGTACCAGAAAAACCCTTTGCAATCACTCATTATCGAGGTTGAAAGAATGCTTCGATTTGTGAAGTATCGGGAATTTTGTGAGGTTCAGAATTGTAAGCATTGACATGCTTGACTCGAGCTAAACAGGTTTTAGAAATTCCACAATTTCAAATCTATCTGTGAGTCACAATTTGAATTCAATTTGAATCTCGAGCGATCTTTTAAAAGAAGTCTGAAACCAAACTCGAGTTTTCTGATTTTTGGTTTTAAATTTGATCCTCGAGTTGTAAAGAGGGATTTAAGAATTTTCCTGTTTTAAGCCCGGAAAACTTACAAATTCAAAAAATGCTGTCAAACACGAAGTACTCGGATATCCTCAAAACTCCTTTTTGTTCTTTCTCGAGATGCTTCGAAAATTGAAGTACCTCGAGTGACCCGAAATATAAAGAAAACCTTAAGACGGGAATTGGGATTTGAGGCTCGAGATGGCTCGAGGGATTCGGACTGAATCTGTTTTGAAGAAAAACGAGTGCTCAGTCTACCCTCATCCCCGACCCCTCTGGACCCTGAACGTGGATCTAGCGGGCAGGGTCGCTTCTCCCAACATCAGGAGAAGGGAGCTCTCGTCAATCCTCGAGGGGTCGAAGATAATTTAAAATCCTTGGTCTGTCGCAAAGACGTGCTCGAGAAATGGCAATCATTTTCAAAAACTGATTTACAGTTACGAAAAACTATTAACCCAGTTTTTCGTAATTGCTGAGCTTGGTGGTATCCACTGCCACATAACCCAAACTGGCTGGTGCGTAAATGTCGGCAAACTTGGCATTCCAAACCGCTTCGCTCGCTTTATACGAACCCCTGGCATGAACCCGTTGAAACAAGACATCGTCCACACCCTGAAGGACAATCAAGAATTCGGCGTCAGACTCGAGCAGCATGTTTTCAGTCACACCCCACAACGGACTGTCCTGCGTAATTGGGTGCACCAAGGTCCAAGACAAATTGAAAAACGCAACTTTTTGCCGCTCGAGTTTTAACTGATGGAACTTCCTGGCTCGAATACCGTTGGTGTTTTCGTACCAAGAAAGCGTCACGAGGGCTTCAATATCAAGCACTTCATTTTGTAAACCATTCACAACCCGTATCATCCAAGCCGTGCCATTTTGAAACGGTGCAAATAACATGTTCTTGGAAAATAAAATTCGGGTCATCGGTTTGGAAAACCGAGCGAATAACAAGCCTGTTGCAAGAGCCACAGCCAACAAGCCAACAAACGCTTCGATGGTCGCCACAATGTTTGCCGCCAGACTGGCAGGTGCGACATGCCCGTAACCAATCGTGGACAGCGTTTGGACACTAAAGAAAAAACCTCGCCAGAACCGACTTTCGAGCACAATGTTTGAACCAGCCTGAAGTGCATCCGCCCCGCAAAGCCAGTACAGACTTGCAAAGAAAAGGTTAAGCAAAATAAATGCGGCTGCCAAAAAACCAAAAAACAAAGCAGGCTGCAAGGTGATCAATCCGTAAAAAACATTCTGACTCGAGAGAATACCCAATCCCAAACGCCTGGTGTTAAACGAACCGTCCGAATTGACAAACCTGGTGCTGCTGCGTTCTGCCGCCACCCGCCCAATGCCAAGGTCTTCATTGCGATCAAGTGTCGATTCCGAAATGGCTCGAGATTCCGATTCTAAGACTTTACTGGTCGAGGGATTGATGTCCGTCATAAAATCAGAATACGACAACCACCATTTTCAAACTCGAGCAGGATTCCAATTCAAAACGTAGCTCAAAATCGTCCCGGTGCAGATTTGAGCGTTGACCATCAAGAATGAGATTCCATGTTATTCTCCAGATGCTTTACAAAATTTCAGGCTTCAAAAGGAGCACGCATGGCAGATGTTGTAATCCAAGTTTCCAAGGACGGCAAGCACCTGGTCACAAGCGACGGCAGAACCATCTACCGTTTTGTCCCCATGAAATCCGACCCCGAGCATTTGTATATCCCGTGGGGCGGAAACTGGCCACCGTACCTGCTCGAGTTTATTGCCACTTGGAGTCCATTGATTGGCGTGCCAAAAGCTGGAAGTGGCGTCAAACAAGAAGACCTGAGCAGTTTTGACCGCGATGGTCCACCTGACGAAGGTTTAAATCAAATCGTGTACCGTGGTTGGTGGTTGTACGTGTATCCTGCTGCCGCACCTACCGATTCTATTCGTGAAGTTCCAAAATTGTTCCAACTTGTGTCACCAAACATTGCCCCATTGCGAGTAGGGGTATCGGTCAGTGCTGAAGATGACCCCGATGATGTTGGTGGTCATATTCCAGTTTATGGTGGACCATAAATTCATTGTGATGTAATTAAGTATTCGATGTCATTCTGGTTCAAAATTTCTTCCACAATTTCTTGAATAGAGCCTTTTGGAAGTGTATCTCGAGAAGGACTAACTTGCCCAATACCCAAGCGTTCAAAAATCGCTTGGGTTTCTTTTCTTTGAGAATCCTCTAAGAGTGGATGTTCCAAAACCGTATGCAAATATTGAATAGCCCGATTAACTTGACCACAACGACTTTCGAGATCGGCGAAAAAAATAAGAGTATTTAGCATTTGTAAAGTATCAACAATTTTGTGAGCGAGTCTTAAGCTGCTGAGAAGATAAGACCGCGCTTTCTGAATCTGGTTATGGAATAACGCGATTCGTCCATGAACACATAAGGTGGTAACTTGAACATCAAAAATATCCATTTCCAATGCTTTTTGGTAAGCAATCTCAGCCATTTTTTCGGATTTGTCAAATTCAAAATTATAGAAATAGCATAAACTCAAAAGGTAATAAA
>JANMUC010000255.1:0-3596 GCA_031391225.1 Deinococcales bacterium | reverse complement strand
TTACGCAGTGCTCGAGTACACCGACGGGCGCGTTGAAGAACAAGATGAATGGCTCAAGGCTTTGGATTACGATGTTTTCGGATTTGAAGTGGGTTATTGCAATCCATACACTTTTGATGCTCGAGAAGCCAAAGTGATATTTGACCTTGAGGGCGGTTCGATGGACACTGAAGAAAGCGTGATTCGGATGTACCACACCCCTGAGCGCCGTGAAAAGCTCGAGGCTGAACAAGAAGAAAACAACTTTGATCTCGAAATCGTGTCCTACACTCATCAAGATGAACTGAGCGCAATGTCTGAAGAGTTTCAAGCTCGAGGAATCACTCAAGTGTTCTTTGGCGTGGATTGCGTTGATGAAACCTACACACTGAGCAATTGGGGTGTTCTTGTTTTTGATGACGAAACCGAACAGCTTCTTGACTACTGTCCAACCGAATTCGCGGCGATTCAGGAGGTGATTGAAGAACTGCCCCAGTTTGGTGCGTTTGTTTTTAATGTTGAAACCAGCATGATCGAAAAAGATTCCGAAGGTGGGATTTTTGAGGTCAGCGAAATTGAATCTCGGGTGTATCACACACAGGCACAGTTGGAAGCGCTCGAGGCTCGAAAAGCATCTTAAACTCGAACCTGTTAAACTTTAGAGCATGAACATCAAATTGGACCTCGAGGCGTTACAACCCAGCATGGTCGCCATGCGCCGTGACTTTCATGCCAATCCAGAACTTGGGTTTCAAGAATTTCGCACCAGCAAAATTCTGGGCGATCACCTCGAGAAACTTGGCTTTGAAGTTGAACGTGGTGTTGGCATTACCGGCGTGATTGGGCTTTTGAAGGGCGGAAAACCAGGCAAAACCGTGATGATTCGTGCCGATATTGACGCGCTGCCGATCCTCGAAACGACGGGCGCAAGTTATGCCTCGAGTACCCCTGGTGTGATGCACGCCTGCGGTCATGATGGACATGCAACCATCGCCGCACATGTTGCCACCGTGTTCGCTCAAAACCGAAATGAGCTTTCAGGCACGTTCAAATTTGTTTTTCAACCCGCCGAAGAGGTCGTGGGCGGCGCTACCGCGATGCTCAAGCAGAAAACCGATTTGATGGATGACGTTGATGCGGTGGTTGGGCTTCACCTTTGGAACGATCAACCTGTTGGTTGGGTTGGCGTTCGTGCTGGTGCGGTCATGGCAGCCCCAGACAGTTTCACCATCACGATCAAGGGCAAGGGCGGTCACGCGGCATCGCCGCATCAAGCGATTGACCCTGTGGTGGTTGCCGCGCATTTGATTACCGCTCTGCAAACCCTGGTCAGCCGTGAAACCAACCCGACCCACACCGCTGTTGTCACGATTGCCAGCCTCAAAGCAGGTGAGGGCGCAAGCAACATCATTCCCGAAACCGCCGAATTGCGCGGCACACTGCGAACGTTTGACAGTGGGTTGCGCTCGAGGTTGACAAATCGCATCAAAGAAATGAGCGTCAGTCTCTCGAGCGCGTTCGGTGCAACTGCCAGCGTGGACTGGGTCGATGGTCCGCCGCCAGTGGTCAACGATGCCGGTTTAACAACCCGTTTTGAACAGGTCGCTCGAGAGGTCAACGGCAGTGTTGTGATTGCCGATCAGACGATGGGCGGCGAAGATGTTGCCGAGTTCTTGGCTCGCAAACCAGGGGTGTTTTTCTTTGTGGGTTCAAACGATGCCGCGACAGGACGTGACAAAGCCCACCATCACCCTGGGTTTGACTTTGATGACGAACGAGCACTGCCACTTGCCGCAGAATTGCTGGCAAAAACCGCACTCGAATTCTCGAAAATCTAAACTTGACAGGTGATGCTCGAGCCGATAATCTTCTAAGGTTCGAGCACACTGCTCGAGCCGAAGTAGCTCAGGGGTAGAGCAACTGATTCGTAATCAGTAGGTCAGCGGTTCAATTCCGCTTTTCGGCTCCAAAAGAAAACCCCGTGATAAACGGGGTTTTTGTTATTGCTCGAGTTTCGGTAGCGAGGTTTCAAACAAATTCATCAAGCCAAGCTTGAATGTGAAGGTTTGGATGCTACTGCGCGGGCACAACCCGCAGGTAGATCACCTGACTTGCACCGAGCGCCAGCTCGATCCCATCTTCAAAATGCAGGGCAGGCTCGAGCGTCTCGAGGGTTGAGCCAATGCTGACCTGTGATGCGCCAAGATTGCCCAACCAAATGCGGGTGTAACGGAGTTCCGATTCTGGGTTAAAAACGATAAACGTATGAGTCTGCTGCCCGAGATCAGCCAGCTCGAGCGCTCGGTAGTGGCTGACGTTCAAGACCATGACCGCCCGGTCCTCGGCGTGCGCCAGGGCTTCCCACATCAGGTACGCCTGAAAAACCTGACCGCAACCGTAAATTTCCTGACCGATCCAACCGGTTTTTTCGTCCTCGAGCACGCCCAGATTCTCGAACGGAATGTGCAGTAAATTTGAGGTGTGACGGTTTTTAGGCAAGCAAGCCGGAAACATGAAAAAGTTGTTCTTGCGGGCGTGATCGAAAACCCGCAACAAGCCAAGGCTCGGCAGGTTCGTCTCCAAGGTCGAGGCGATCCGCGCCAGACATTCAATGTTCTCAAAAAACGCCGGATAAATGATCGGCGTACACGCCTGAAACATGCCGTAAATGTTGTAATCGCGGTACTCGGCTTGCGTGCGATCCGTGTACCAGTACATCATCCGCAAATTTTGCGCCAGCAGGTAATCATAAATCTCTTTGAAAATTGGCTCATGCGTCTCGAGGTAGACCAGGTTGGCGGCTTGCAGACCCATGCCGAGCAGAAACACCTCTTGCGACAAACTGTTGACTGGCAAGTGCAGCAAGGCTCGCAAGGACAGTTTGGCTTCCTCGAGGTACTCGGGTTTGCCATTGCTGCGGTACAAATTGAACATGAACGAGGCGTACAGACCGCCGACCGCGTAGGCATCACCGTTGCCGTGTTTGCGCAGGCTGGCTTTGTCAAAAGACAACGGGAACAAATGCGCGGTCTGGTGCGCCAAGGGAATAATGCGATTCTGGACTTCTTGAGCAATCATCTCGAGCGTCGCGCTGTCCTGGTGCAAGTGGGCGGTCATCCAGAGTTGCTCGAGAATGTAAATGTGCTGCCAAGTTCCGGTGATGCCCGTGTGGTTTGTGTACGGATTGTCACTCGAGTTCAGGATGTTTGCGATAAAACCCCGCAGTCGCTCGAGTAAGACAGCGTATTGTGGTTCGTGACGGACGGCATTCAGGATGGTCAGTGGAAACGCGATAAAGGCGGCGGAATCGAGACAAGGTTGGGATTTAAAATCAATTGTCAGGTTTTCCCCCTCGAACGCCTCCGCCCAGGCGGGTGAATACCCGTTGACGTAATTCAGGATGTAATCCGAGTATTTTTCGTTGCTGCCCCAGCACTGCGCGTCCATCAATTCTTCGGCGCAGGCGCGGGCAAATTCTTGCCAGGAGCTAGAACCTTCTGGGAAACTCGAGAATTCAGAACTCGAGGGCACGAGTTTCAGACATTCGCTGGTCAGGTCACAGAGCGCCTGTGCCTCGGTTGGCGCGTCGGGTTGCGCCCGCAGCTTGATCGAATAGG
>JANMUC010000229.1:0-1174 GCA_031391225.1 Deinococcales bacterium | reverse complement strand
GGTGACTCGAGTTCACCGTTTTTAAGCTTTATTCCTGCCGCGATTGGTGGTCTGGTGATCTCGTATTATGCGGGCTTGTTGATCGAACGCATTTTCTTGCGCCCAATGGTTGGCGAACCAATCATTTCGGTCATCATGATTACCATCGGTCTGGGCAGTTTGCTTTCAGGTATATTGCACCTGACCCCGTTCGGTGCAGGAAATTTTAGTTTCAACCCGCCACTTTTTGCCATCAGTTCAATTCAAATTGGTTCGATCAGCATTTCACCAAATCAATTGATGGGCGTGGTGATTGCCATTGTTTTCTTGATTGGTTTTACATATTTTTTCAGACGCAGCACCCTAGGCATTGCCATGCGAGCCGTGGCAGACGATCAACTCGCCAGTCAATCGGTCGGCGTCAGCGTCGAGAAGGTCTTTGCGATTGCCTGGGCAGCGGCAGGACTGACCACCGCAGCCGCAGGTTTTACGGTGGGTGCAATCAGCGGTCTGACCATCGATAACTTTGAAGGCATCGGCTTAAAAGTGCTGCCCGCCGTGATTTTAGGCGGTCTGGACAGCATCGAGGGCGCGATTGTCGGCGGCATTATCGTCGGGTTGCTCGAGAATCTGGCGGCAGGTTTTCTGGACGGTTTTGTGCCAGGTGGCGGCACCAGCGAAGTCATTCCGTTCGTGATGCTGATCGCGGTGTTAATGGTCAAACCGTACGGCTTGTTTGGAACCAAGGAGATCGAACGTGTTTAACCTCAACTGTAAAATTCAAGACTCGAGGAACATCTGATGCCCGCCTCGAGATTTACCCAAACTGGGAATTACAAAACCACGTACCCCCAAGACTCGAGCGTGTTTGCGACCTCCGCCGAATTTGTTTCGCTTGGTGTGCTGCTGCTGGTTTTACTGGTCGTGCCATTTTTGATTCCATCCTCGAGCCTCAAAACTCTAGACACGATTTTGGTCTATGCAATTGCGGTCTTAGGCTTAAACATCACGACGGGTTACACAGGATTAATTAACGTTGGACAAGCCGCATTTTTGGGCGTTGGTGCATACACGGCAGCGATTTTCGCCACCAAATTTGGTTTGCCGTTTTATCTCTGCATTCCGCTCGGTGGCGTGGTCAGCGCCATCGTGGGCGGTATTGTTGGCTTACCAAGTATGCGTTTAAAACATTTGT
>JANMUC010000217.1:0-5673 GCA_031391225.1 Deinococcales bacterium | reverse complement strand
GTGGGTGAAAGCACGGAATAAGGCTCGAGTGACGGTGGAATGGCAGTTTTCGGTTGAGTTGGCTCGAGTGAAGTTTTGTGCGAAGTATCCGTTGAACAAAAAGAAAGCACTTGTACTTACAAACTAATCCGACGCTGCACTTAGTATTTTCACCATCCTTTTCGAGTTGCTTGGGCAAAAAATTGTGCGACCAATGTATTGGCTCGTTCGTGTCAAATACGGCTGTGCTCCCCAACGGATTCAATATCTACAGCCGATCATGGTGAGTGTCAGTCCTGCAACACTCGAGCCGCCGCCATTCGCACCTCGAGCCGTTCGTGGTTGATAAAAGCTTGAACGGCGCGTTTGCTAGCTTCTCCAAAGGTACTGAGTTGTTCGGCGGCGGCACTGCGAATCCGCCAATCGCTGTCTTGCAATAACTCGAGCAGCGTGGTTTGGTCATTGATGCCGAGTTTTTGGATTGCGGCAATCCGTACGGTTCTGGCGTTGGCTTGCAAGGCTCGAGTGCGGTTGTTGCCTGGTGCTCCCGCCCGTATCGCGGCGGCTTGCACGTCGGGGTTTGGGTTGTGGTTTGCCAGTTGCTCGAGTTGTTGAGTGTATTGATTTGAAATGGCGGGTGTGCTGGCGGCACGGATGGCTTCGAGTTGCAATTGCGCGTCGCGCATTGCGAGGTCGGTCAAACTCGAGAGTCTTGAGGATTCGCTACGGGTGGCAAGCTCGAGCAACCAAGCCCGAGTGTCACGGTTGAGCTTCTCCCAAACTGCACTGAGCGTTTCTATCATTGTTTCAGGTTGAACCTCGAGCCATTCTCGAGCGCGGTCTGCAAAAGCGCCGCGCAATTCGGTCAACCAAAGGTCAGTGTGTTGCTCGAGGTTTGGAGTAATGCCTGAAAAGTGCTCGGCTGCCAATGACAAGCGCAAGTTCACGGCGCTTGAATCCTGGCTTCTAACTTGCCAAGCGTTCGCCACGGCTTGCGCACGGTCTGAATCATTGCCCAACAAACTCCGCTCGAGGTGTTCTCGGATTGCGGGATTGTTTTCTTGCACCAACCTCGAAACGGCGCACAGGCGTTCATTGGTGTCGTCGGACAAAAACCAAACTTGCTCGAGAATCGTCGTCAGTCGTGAATCCGATGGCATTGCGGTTAAGGCTGCCAGCAGGTACATGCGCATTTCTGGACTGAAAACCCGCTCGAGTTCGGAACGCAAGACCGCAATCAAATCACGGTTTTGATGCGACCCCAAAGCCAATGCGGCTTCGGGATCAAGAGCGATTGCCTCGAGCACACTAAGGCGGGTCAGCAGGTCATTGGATTCAATCGCGGCGAACAAATCGGCGGCAGTCTCGAGCCGCAATTCACTATCAACGGCATCCGCACTCAATTCCCTGGCGCTGGCGAATTGAGCACTGATCGCCGTCTCGAGTTGCTGCGCCATTTCAGGATGTTGCATCATTTGGCTGCCCCTCCAAACACGACTTTGCGCCTGGTTTGCGGCGCGGCAGGACCACAACCGCAACTGCCTTGCGCATCAAAAGATTTGTTGACTGTTCCAATAGTGTTCTCGAGATTATTGAAAGCGTCAGTGTCCGTTCCGAGTGGCACACCTGCCAGTGCGGAAATAAAGTCAATGATGCTCCACGTCCATTTCTGCCCGAAGTACCCAAACCTCGAGTGTGAAATCGCCAGTTCGATGCCGACCCGCACTTCGACGCGGCTGGTTTGTTTGATATTGAGGGTCAATTTGGTGTCGTCGTTTTCGGCTTTATCACCTGCGGCGTTGCGATCACCGATGGTACGACCCGCATCAAAACGCAAGTTGTTGTACGACTGCTTGCCAATCACAATTTCGCTGGGGGCAATGGTAATTGGAAAGCCAACCTGTACCACAGGTCCCGCAATCACATTGCCGCCAAAGCGTTGCACCAGGGCGTTGACGGCTCGAGTGAACGGAATCAGGTCAATCACGTTTAACGTGCCCTCGATGCCTGGGGTCAGTTGAATGTTGCCTTTGGATTTCCATTCGCCGTTGCGGGTTTGGAACATGTCAAAATCGAGCGTCCCTTGCCCCGAAGTACGTGGTTTATCCGAACCTTTTGCTGACGAATTCGAGCTGCCCGCTCGAGTGATCAAAAAGTCCAGAAAGGTTTTTAAAATATTGATGCGAAACTCGCCGTTGCCTTGCAGCCTTGGGAAGATTCGGGGCGGATAAATGTCGTAACTCCAGGTCAGGGCAAATTCCAAACCGACCTGAATGCCGCCCGCAAAACCGTCCTGCGTGCCGTCGCCGTACTTTCCAGCCCAGTTGAGTTGCGTGGCGGGTTGGTCTGGGTTGTCAAAGTTTCCGCCGACTTCGGTGTTCATTGCCCAGGCGGGACCGCAGATGCCAAAGAAATAACTCCAACGGACATTCACAATCACATTGATAAAAAAACTGGTGAAGTTGATGTCAATAAGCACGCGTTGCACGTTTGAACCTTGAACGCTGGCACGCAAGGTCCCCAACGACGGAATGATTGCAAAGCCTTGGCAGATATCCAGGGACGGTGAAGTCTCGAGGGTGGTGATGGCAAGATCGGGCATGATTTGACTCCTTTTGAATTAAAGCTTTGAAATTTCGGTATTTTGCATTGCGCATGAGTTTTGTAGGGCAATCCTTATGTCGTTAACTCGAACTCAATCGTTTTTTTCTTACTAAACACAAAAATCAGCAATGGCGCGGTCTACCCTCTCTTGACCATAAACATGCACCTTCTTGATTCCAAGACGCACCTAGCGGGCGGAATCGCTAACGGGCATGGTCGCTCATCCCCAACCCTTCTTGATTCCAAGACGCACCTACGGGCGGAATCGCTTCTCCCAACATCAGGAGAAGGGAGTTTAAGTTTTTTACACGTGTGGCTCGAGGCTCTTGTCCTTCTCCCGCCTACGGGAGAGGGTGGCGCGTAGCGCCGGGTGAGGGCTTTAGGTGAGGTAGCGTAAACTTTTTGATGTGAGGCTCGAGTTTCTGGATTAAGTCAGAGTCAATGGCTAGACGGGCAAACCCAAGACCAGCGATTGGCTGTCATCCTCGTGAATCACGACAAACACCAGTCTTCCCTCGTCGTCGCTGTGCATGGCGGAATAACCGACGCCGATAAAATCGCTGACGGGGCTTGAATGGTTGACCAGCAGATCGCCCGTTTTCAAAATCGTGCGCGACCCGCTGCCGTTACTGGCAAGCAATTCGATGCCTGCGCTGGTTTCGACCATGAAAAACGTGATGCCGTCGGTTGCCAGTTGCGGTGTGGCGATGGCTTTGACCACATTTCCCGTCGGCGCTTTGTCGCCCGATTGCATCAACACGCGGTTGTTGACCAGCAAAGTGTGCTGGCTGCCATTGTTGACCACGTGCGCGAAACTCGAGTTTGGTCCGCTGCGCGGGGCGTAACAGGTTAAACCTGAGGCTCGAGAGCTGCTTGAACGCAATCCGCTCGAGATTGAACTGGCTTCAACCCGCAAGTTGCTGGGTGAACCTGTTTTGCGCGTGGCGGGCGATACGGTGTTGAGGTTGCCGCGCAGGACAGCCGTTTGTTGTTTGCCTTGAACGTACTGGTTTGTAAATTCTGAGGCTGGGGTCAGCATGGCTTGCAAGACAAATTGTCCGCCGTCGTGCAGGCTGATTAAACCAAATTGCGAGATGGTCGGGGCGCTGGTGCTGGCTGCCAGGGACGTGCCGCTGGCAACCACCAAGCTGGCGTTTTTGCCCTCGAGTCCGCGCAGTACGAACACGCCTTGGCGCACGTCTTTGGTGACTTGTCCGATGTTGTGATAATAATTGGCAACAAAAATCAGGTCGTTGTCGTGAAAATTCAGGTCACCAAACATGCCCGCGAACTCGTGACCGTCGGTGTTCAGTATATGCTCGTGCAAAACTCGAGTTAGACCTTGCCCGAGGTCACTGTAAATCGCCTGCATTTTCATGGGGGCAGTGCCGCCGTCAAAACTGCCGTGCTCGTCGGTGGTGTTGTAATTCATTTCGGTTTCAACCCTGACCACCAAGGCAAGCTGCCCTTTGGCGTTGATGTCATGGTTGTTCAATTCGACCACGCGCCGCCCGTCGAGCACATCGCCAATCCGCACGATTCGGTTTTCACTCGAGACTCGAGGAGTTACACCGCTGAGGTCAAGTTGCAGGGCGTACAGACCAATTCGGTCTTGGCTGTCCATTGCCCCGTACACGACCCGCCCGTGAGCATCAATGGCGGCATCGAGGCGCAAGGTTTGACCCTTAATACCACCTGGCAAAATATCGGTGTTGCGCTTGATCGAAAAAAACTGGTAGCCGTTTGGCAGCACGCCGTCCGTGCCTGGAATTGGGGGCGCAGGGTTGGGATTCGTGGCGCAGGCACTTAACAGAGCGCCCGAAAACGTCAAGCCCGTGGCTTTGAGAAAATTGCGGCGATCAATGTTCATAAATTCCTCCAAAGCCTTGTTTAATTGCTGCCCCAACGCGTGCCATTTGGCGCGGTGTTGACGCTGCTGAATTTCGTATCGCGTTCGCCCGTCGGTTCTTCTTCTTGATGCTCGAGAATCAAATTCCAACCCGCGTTCAGGGTCAGGTCGTATTTGAAGGTGTTGTCCACCAATCCCGCGCAGGTTTGCGTGCCACTGACCGTGGTCGCTGCCTCGAGATACCACCAGCTCAGTTTCTCAAGTGATCCGTCCGAGTCTTCGTTGGTGATTTCGACTGGGCTTTTGAAAACAGTTTTGTTCCAGATTTCGAGGCTCAATAGCCCGTA
This sequence comes from Deinococcales bacterium, assembly GCA_031391225.1. GTDB lineage: Bacteria > Deinococcota > Deinococci > Deinococcales > JAAFIG01 > JANXTZ01. The sequence continues at coordinate 894 of JANMUC010000217.1, read as the reverse complement.
CTTGCTGCTTGCTGGGGTCACGGTGATAGCGCCCGTGCAGTCGGCTCGAGCGGGGCTGAGGGTCTTCAGGGCGCTCGAGGCAACGGTGGCGGGCAGATTGGTCGTCACTTCGCCACTTGCGCCAAGCGGCGTGCTCAGAATGGTTTGACCTGCGACCGTCAAGCGCAGGCTGTTGTTGGCAAAAGCCACCCCAACCGAACCGCTCAGACTGCTCGAGGTGCTGCCAGTGTCGGGCAATCCTGGTTCTTTGTCGGCTTCAAAGAACCATTCCGTAGCGGCTGGCAGTGTGCCGCTGGTGTGCTGAATGGTTTCGTTGCCATTTTTCAGGCTGACGGTTTCGATTAGTAAATTCCAACCCGGAACAAAGTTGATGTTGTAAGCATGGTCTTCACCAGCGCCATCACCGCTTGGGCAATTCTCTTGCCCTGTCAGCGTGACCGCGCTCGAGGCGTACACCCAACTAACAGTAAATCCGCGTCCACCCACCGCAATCACGCCCAAAGGTGTGCCGTCGCGGTCTGGCTCGAGCGAGGCTTTGACGCCAGTTGGAGCGGCAGGTGTGGAAGTCACAGCACCGCAACCTTGGGTCAACTCGAGGGATTCAAAAGCGGCGGCGTCAACGGTTGCGGGTAAGGTCAAATCAAACTCGCCCGCAGCACTGAGTGCACCGCTTGCCAAGCTGACGCCAGCATCAGACTCGAGTTTGAGGGTTGCCGCAACGGTGTCCGTCCAGCCGCCCAACTTGCCGTGCATTCGCGTGGCGCTGCTGCCCGCATCCTGACCGCCAAATTGCCCTGGAGCAACACCCACGCCAGCATCCTCGAGCCTGGTCAACCATTTTGCCTCACTGGGAATGGTGCTCTGATTTTGCCAGGTGGTGGTTTTCAGTAAGCT
>JANMUC010000198.1:0-4996 GCA_031391225.1 Deinococcales bacterium | reverse complement strand
CCCCCAGTTCCTGCGCCGCGCTCGAGATTGTGTTCTCGCGTCCAAGAAACGCTCCCAGCAAACGCAGTTGTTCGCGGTCTGCCAAAACGGTGCAAGCCTCAAAGTTCTCGAGTCTGGTGACAACGCTGCTTCCAGAAGTGGCTTTCATTGGAAGTAGAGTCTAGCGCAAACTACAAGCATGAAACGACTCCTGCTCACGGTGCTGATTCTGATTCAAGGTTTTGCCGCTGCCCAAGGTATCTCGAGTCAAGATTTGACCTTGCAACTCGGTGATTTTCAGTCCAAAGCGCAACTGACGTATCCAAGCAAACCAACGGGTTTGTTGCCCGCCGTGCTGCTGATTCACGGCTCGACCCCAATGGACATGAACGCAACCGTGCAATCGAACGGTCAAACCGTCTCGAGCATTTTTAAGCAACTGAGCGACGGTTTAAGCCAACGCGGTTTTGCAGTTTTGCGTTATAACAAACGCTACGTGACTGGCGCAGGGCAGGCAGATGTTGCCCGCTATTATGGTTTACGCCTGCAAGATTTTCTAGCGGATGCTCGAGTTGCCTTGCGTGCTTTACAAACCAATCCACGCATTGACCCAACCAAAAATTTTGTTTACGGCTGGAGCGAAGGTTCGCCGATTGCTGCACAGTTAACCCTCGAGAATCCGAACATCAAAGGTTTGATCGTGCAAGGTGGCGTGGTGTACTCGTATGCCCAAACATTTCAACAACAATTTTCACGCGTTGGCATCCCATACCTATCACAATTTGCCAAGAACGGTTTGATCAACATTGAAGGCGTGGTCAAAGCACTGACTGGTGATGGTGGACTCTTGGCAGTATCGCAAGCCTTTTACTTACTTGACCAAACTTCGACACCAAGTAAACCAAAACTCAACGCGTTCATGGACAAAAACAAAGACGGTTTAGTTGACCTCGAACTCGAGGCAAAACCAGTCGTAAACGAATGGATGCGTGATGCTTCAAACAGTTTTCTTGGCATTTATGCCAGTGAACTCGCGCTGCCGGGGTTGATTCAACTCGCGCCAAAACTCGAGACTCCAACCCTGATTTTGCAAGGCGAAAACGATGCGAACATCAGCGCGGAAGGTGCTCGAGATTTGGATAAAGCTCTGAAAAATATACATACCCTCAAGCTCTACCCAAACCTTGGACATTCGCTTGGTGAAGCCAGCAGCCTGATTGATGACCGGTTTCGCCCGATGAACCCGCAACCGATTCAGGACATGGCAGACTGGCTTGAGGCACAAACCAAGTGAAAGGTTATTTGAGTTCTTGAGGAATCTCGAGTGATTTGGGTGGAAAACCAACCGACACCAACACACCAAGTATATCGGCTTTCTCAACCGCACCAAACACCCGAGAATCTTCGCTGCCGCCAGGACTGCGATTGTCGCCAACCACAAAATATTCGTTGGGCTTCAACAAAATTGATCGAGGTTTGCAATTTGGATTGGTTCCTTTGCAAGGGTTCTGATCAGTCGTTTTCCAAAACGCCCAAGTGTTGCTGTTTGCCAAGTACGAACTGTCATCCCAATTATCCTCTTTCACCCAATACGGAATCGCATAATCCTCCTCGAGACGTTTGCCATTCAACCAAAACCGCCCTTGTTTCATCCAAAGTCGATCACCTGGAATACCGAGAATTCTTTTGACAAATCGATTTCGTGTTCCCAACACAGTCATGGATTGCGGAGCATCTTTAGGTGGGTATAAAAGAGCCACCTCACCACGTTGAAAACTCGAGATTCTTTTGACCCACAACACCTCGCCATCATGGATGCTTGGCATACCGCTTATTCCTCGAAAAGTCACGCGGGAATAACTTAAAAAAAAGACAAGCAACGGTATCCAAATCATCGAACCAACGATCACGACTTTGCCCCAGCGTGTTTTCAAAAATTCTTTCATCAGCAACGAACCTCGAGCACATCACAGACGAGACAAAACAAAGTGGTCATGCCAAACAGTATAAACCAAAGCAATTGCGTTAGGGTTCCGACCGTTTTATGTCTTCACTCGAGTTTTGGTTTGCAACCATCCTCCGAATAACCACGCAAAATTCAGGTAGCATTCGGGCGCAAAAAGCTTCAAAATACGAGCATGATCTTATCCGTCACACAAATGCTGCAAACCATGTTCTCTGGAGACTCGAGCTTGGACGATCTGTTCACGGTGGCGGTCAAAACCACGGGTATTTATTGCCGTCCATCGTGCCGTCCACCACGCAAACCCAAACCCGAAAACGTGCAATTCTTCAACTCGCCACTTGAGGCAAAACAAGCTGGCTTCAGGGCGTGCAAACTCTGCCGTCCCGATGGAATCTCCAACCTCGAGATTGAACAGCGCATCGTAAAGGGTTTAACCCAAAACGCGATGAGTGACCCGAACATGTTCGAGGACGTGACCGACATGGCAAACGCCGCGAACGTCAGCGTCTCGAGGTTGTACAAACTCTTCAAAACGCACCGTGGGATTACACCGCTCGAGATGCTGAATCGCATTCGTGTGCAAAATGCTTGCAAGCGCCTGGACAATCCAACCTCGAGTATCAGCGAAATTGCGCTCGAGGTTGGGTTTCAATCGTTAAGCACTTTCAACGCCAATTTCAAACGCTTTATGGGCACATCACCACTCGAGTACCGCAAAACACGACTCGGCACAGAATTGAGGGCAGCATGAAACTTCTTTTTGACACGATTCAAACCCCGATTGGACAAGTCTTTCTGGTGGTCGAAAATCAAAACTTGTGCTTCGTAGATTTTGAAGGCAATGAACAGCGCATGAAGCAACTCCTCGAGAAACGATTTGGAACGTATCAACTCGAGAAAACTCAAAATCCATTCGGTTACAGCAGCAAACTCGAGGCGTATTTTGCAGGCGATTTGAGTGCCGTAAATGACATTCCAGTTTCGACTGGTGGCACTGAATTTCAACAAAAAGTCTGGCTCGAGCTGCGAGAAATTCGGGCAGGCGAAACACGTTCTTACGGTGCAATGGCTGCCAAACTTGGGCAACCAACCGCCTCTCGAGCGGTGGGCATGACCAACGGTTTAAACCCAATTTCAATTGTGCTGCCCTGCCACCGTGTGATTGGCGCTTCGGGAACGCTGACGGGTTACGCTGGCGGGCTAGAACGCAAGAAGTGGTTGCTCGAGCATGAAGGGGTCAAACTTCAAAAACCCGTACCGCTCGAGAAACCAAACCAAGCCGTACTTTTCCGAACTTGAGGTTTTCTAATGCGTGTCGTTGATCTTCAACGCTTGTTCTTGCTTGCTGCCATTTGGGGCGCAAGTTTTATTTTCTTCCGAATTATTGCCCCCGTTTTGGGCGCAATCTGGACGGCAGAATTCCGGACTTTAATTGCGGGAATTGCCCTGCTCGGATTTGCGCTTTTCACTCAAGCCAAACTCGAGATTCGGGAACGCTGGAAATGGTATTTCGTGGTCGGTATACTCAATTCGGGCATTCCATTCGCTTTGATTGCGTTTGCTGAATTGCATCTTTCTGCTTCGCTCGCCGCGATTCTGAACGCCACCAGTCCACTCTGGAGCGCCTTGATCGGCACGTTATTTTTTTCCGAAGCCTTCAATAGCAAAAAAGGCATCGGCTTGATTCTGGGCATTGTTGGCGTGGTCGTGCTGGTTGGATGGTCGCCACTCGAGCCAGGATTGCAAACCGTGCTCAGTGTTGCCGCCATGCTCGGTGCGACGCTCTGTTACGGGATCGCAGCAAATTTAACCAAGCAAAAACTGAAAGGGGCACCACCGCTTGGCTCGAGTGTCGGTTCGCAATTTGCCTCGAGTATCGCATTGCTGTTTTTGATGCCGTTTGATCTGCCTCGAGCAGCCCCAAACCTCACAGTTGTGCTGTGTTTGATTGCGTTGGCAGTGGTTTGTACCGCCCTGGCATACCTTCTGTACTACCGCCTGATCGCTGATCTTGGGGCAACCAAAGCCTTAACCGTGACTTTTCTTGTCCCGATTTTTGGCACACTCTGGAGCATTATTTTCTTGCACGAACCCCTTGGATTTGAGAAAATTCTGGCGTGCGCGATTATTTTGGCTGGTGCGAGTTTGGTGACAGGCATGAATTTTAGAGATTTGGGATTTGGTAAAGCTCGAGCGATCTGAATCAAAATTCCAGCTCGAAAAGAATTGACAAAGCCACCACTTGCCACTAGGCTTGAGACATGAATATTGCTCTTGCACCAGAATTACAAACATGGGTCGAAAGTCGTGTGCAAAGTGGTTTTTACTCATCTTCAAGCGATGTAATTCAGGAAGCATTACGTTTGATGGTGCGACTCGAGCAAAGTCAAACCGCGAAACTCGAGGAGTTAACAGCCTTGATTGATCTGGGGTTAAAAAGCGCTGAATCTGGACGGCTAAATGTGGTCAATGACGAACTGATAACAGAAATCAAGCAATTGGCTCGTCAACGTAACAACCTATGAAACTTGTTCTATCGGATGAAGCCAAAGACGACATTGCGGATTACTGGTCTTTTGTTTACAAAAATGCCAACCAGTACGGGAAAGATTCACAAACGGCTGCCGATAGTGCCATAGACGCATTTTTTGCTCGGGTTAGAAATCTAGAAACCTTCCCAGAACTGGGACGATTGCGTGAAGAATTCGGTAAAGGCGTTCGTTGTTTACCAGTTCAAGGTTACTTGGTGTTCTACAAAATTCGCAGCGAAGATATTGTACTGGCTCGAGTGATTCATGGCAGGCGAGACTTAGAAAGTGTTTGGGAAGAAAAATGAGCCTCATCTCGAGCAACTTAATCAAGTTGCCTTGCTCTAAACTCGAGTGATCTGAGCAAGTTTTAGCTCAAGAATTTGTTGTTCCAATCAAAGGTTGATAAGCCAGCGCCAGATCAACAATTTCTGCTGTTGTTAACTCTCTCGAGTCCCAAAAGATCAAATCACTCGGGGCAGAATGAGACACTGCTTTGCTGAATTTTCCGATGAGTTGATCT
>JANMUC010000164.1:0-8640 GCA_031391225.1 Deinococcales bacterium | reverse complement strand
AGTGTCTGTTCGACGTAAACGAGTTCGTGCGGCTCGAGATAGTGATTACGCATTAAGGTTACTAGGCTTTCATGTTTCTCACTAGTGCGTTTGCCCTAGAGAATCCCTAACAGACCTGTACTGAATTATCCCAATGCGCTAACATGGGTAACTTTCTATGATGAGACGGTTCAGGAAGTTACAAAGTGGATCAGAGATTGCGTTTTTGGACAAACCACAGCGCCGTTTGATAGGCTGAAATTCCAATCTCAGCCTATCGAACGGGCAAGAAGTAAAGCCATTCAATGGGTCAAAAAAACGCTTGAGGAAGAAAAAGGGAAGCTCCTTACTTTCGAGCGTGAACAATGGTCCAAAATAGAAATAGGCTCAAAGAAATTGGACGCTAATTGGTTTGAGGCTTATAGTCGAAATGAGCAAGCGTTGCGCGATGGCATACTTGAAGGGAACGCACTTGAGGAGCGTAATAAAACGGTAGGGAGCGTCATTCACATGCTGGCACTGATTGATGACGGGCTGAAAACATTCGATGATCCTTGGCGCACAGGCGGCGTATTGGTGCAACTTCGCTACCCAGGCGGTGAATTGTTCCAGGAAAAAGTTCCCCACGGCGGAAAGCTTGCATGGTTTGCAAAATGGTCTGGTTTTCTAGCACAGCGGTCTGGTTGGTGGTCAAATTTAAACGCAATGGATTTCGTGTTGACGAACATGCCAGCTACAATAGGATCACCTGTTGTTGGATCAATAGAAACTCCTAAAGATATACGGGCATCACTTCATGTCCCAGGCGCACGGCAAGATTGTCGTTTTTTGCCTTACAAGGTCGTCCTAACGATTCAGAGTCCTGCCTCTGATGCCGATGTAATTGCAGAATATCACCGCATCATAAATGAGCAGGGATTTACTCGCCATAAACTTTCGGATACTGGTGCAGCATTGCTCGAGTTGTATTACCTAATGCCACCACCTGCGACATGGGCAGAGCGCTTGAAGAAATGGGAAGAATGGCGGTCACGTCATACGCAATTGAAATCTTTCCCCGAACCAAACGCTGAAAAGGCAATACGAGAAGAATGGAAACGCGCTACGAATTGCGCTTCTTGGCGGGATATGCCTCGAAAACCAACAAGGGCTGTAATTCCCGAGTTTATAAGTCCTCCTCCAGAACCTGAACTATTTTTAGATGAGGATTAGGGTTTTACCCATCTCGAGAATCCCCTTGCCATCATTCCAACTCGAGCGCGTCAGAAAGCAAAGCTTTCATTCCCGTTTGAATCGGTTTGAATTCCTTGATGCTCAGTTTTCCCAGTCTGCCTTTGATTCGAGCCGTATCAAGTACCATCAACTGATACAACAGTGCGGTGCTCTCGAGTGGTAAACCGCCGTGTCCAGCCGCGATGGTCGGAAACAGCACGCCCGTAAACGCGGTTTTGCTGATCGGAATGACTTGTATCACATCGTATGGAATGTTTTGTACCCGACTTGGAACACCAACCACCACCACGGGTCTGTTGCCTTCTTGCTCATGTCCGTGTGGGTCTCGAGTGGGAAGTGTTGCCCAGAGGATTTCTCGGATTTGAAATTTAGTTTCTGGCATGTTTGCCTTTTAAGGGTTGTACTGCCAGACTGGTTTTCTGAAGCCAAGTGTTGAATTCTTTTGTACTGATGGTGCTTTCGGCGGCGTGTAAAGCTTTTGCCGTATCCTCGAGATTGGCGTTGACGCTGCTGAGTTCTGGTTCGGGTGTTTCGATCACCTCGAATAAGTCATTCGGTGTGACGGTCTGCCCAGTCAGGCGACGCAACGCGCCAATCAACTTTGCCAGGGTTTCTCTCGAGACATTTTTTGCACCTTCACCTCGAATCAGTGTGTAAAGATTTGGGGGTGATATGCCCGCCTCGAGCGCGAGTTTATGGGTTGATACAGAATTTTTTTCGAGGTAAGGTTTAAGTTTCCATTGAATTTGCGTCATGACACTATATTACATGACAAACTATGATTTTACATATCCTTCACGAACTCGAGAATCCCCGCGCCACAAAAATCCCCAGCAACACCGCCAAAAACCCGAGCACCAAATTTCCCAGAACGTAAATCACTCCCTCGAGATTCGCGCCTTTGACAAACAACGCGTGAGTCTCGAGTTCAAAGGTTGAAAAAGTGGTGAATGCGCCGCAAAAACCTGTGCCGAGAATCAATCGCCAGTCTTCACTGACGCGGTTTTGCAGTACCATGAAGGTAATCCAACTTAAGATAAACGATCCCAAAACGTTAATCACCAAGGTTGCCATTGGAAAGTTCGACAAGCTTGCGCTAAACCAGTTTTTGAACACCAACCCAAGTCCGTACCTGGCAAGCGTTCCAATGCCTCATGCAATCATCATGGCGAGCACTTTCATCCGTTCATGATGCCATACTCGAGCCTGACAGGTGTGGGTTATGCTCGAGGTTGTGAATCGTCCGTGGTTTTCGGTGTTAATGCTGGCGTTAAAGCTTGGATTTACCGCTTTCGGTGGTCCTGCGGCACACATTGCCATGCTCCGAGATGAAGTCGTCACGCGCCGAGGCTGGATTTCCAACGAGCGATTTTTGGATTTGTTGGGTGCGGTCAATCTGATTCCGGGTCCAAACAGTACCGAACTGGTCTTGCACGTTGGACTCGAGCGTGCGGGTTGGCGCGGCTGGTTGGCGGCGGGTTTGGGCTTTATTTTGCCTGCCGCCAGCATCACGCTTGGTTTTGCCTGGGTGTACTCGAGTTACGGCTCGAAACCAGAATTTGCGGGCATTTTGTACGGCGTGAAACCCGTGGTGATTGCGGTGGTGGTGCAAGCCATTTGGGGACTCTCAAAGGTTGCACTCAAAAATTGGACGTTGCGAATCATCGCTGTGGCGACTTTGGCATTGGCACTGCTGGGTGTGAACGAACTGCCTTTATTGTTCGCTGGAGCACTGCTGATGATGGGTTTAGAACGCTTCAAGGCGACTCGAGATACGCCGCCAGCAATGCTTGCCATTCCGATTCTCGCCAGCATTCCTGTGACGCTTCCAGAGCTATTTTGGTCGATGCTGAAAATTGGCTCCGTGCTTTACGGCAGCGGTTATGTGCTGCTGGCTTTTTTGCGCGGAGAATTTGTGGACAGGTTGCACTGGCTAACCTCGGCGCAACTTGTTGACGCCATCGCCATCGGGCAGATTACGCCTGGACCAGTTTTCTCGAGCGCGACCTTTGTTGGTTTTTTGATCGCGGGTGTGCCAGGGGCGATTCTGGCAACCATCGCTATTTTTGCGCCCGCATTTGCATTCACGGCATTGACGCACAACCTCATCTCGAGCATCCGAAAATCTAAACTTGCCAGTGCATTCTTGGACGGCGTGAACGCTACCGCCCTCGCGTTAATGCTGGCAGTGACCCTCGAGCTTTCAAGCACTGCCATTGTCGATGTGTGGACAGCGGCACTAACTTTGATTTCAGGGTTTTTGTTGGTGCGTTACAAACTGAACTCGAGTTACCTGATGCTGGCTGGTGTGGCGCTTGGCTTGATCTTGAAGCACTAAAACTCGAGCTGAACAGCTTCAATTGACTTTGATCGAATTCATAGTCTGCGGACATGCGCATTTTTGGTGGTACTTCCAAGTAATTCAGTGGCTCGATTAAAAAACTCGAGCCACTGAGTTTTGAAGGTTTTGTACCTCAACCGTAAATTTAGATTTTCTTGAGTAAATTAACTGTTTCAATGGCTGCCAGGACAGCTTCTATGCCTTTATTGCCTGCTTTAGTGCCTGCGCGTTCGATGGCTTGTTCTATGGTGTCCGTGGTCAAAATACCAAAAATCACTGGGATACCTGTTTCTAATCCAACACGTGCCAGACCACTGGCGGCGTTTCCTGCGACAAAATCGTAATGATCGGTTGCGCCTTTGATAACCGCGCCAAGACAAACGATGGCGTGGTATTTGCCAGTTTCGGCGAGCTTTTTAGCAATCAAGGGAATTTCAAAACTTCCAGGTGCGGTGTACATTTCCAAATCACTTTCAGAGCCGCCGTGTTGGGTAAAGGCGGTCATTGCGCCTTCGACCAGACGGTCAACGATCAGGTGATTCCAGCGTGTGTTGACCAGCGCGATTTTTAGACCAGTGGCGATCAAGTTGGCTTCGATTCGTTTCATAAAAGTCCTTTTGGTGTCATCAGAGCATGTGTCCGAGTTTGGTTTGTTTGGTTCGTAAGTATTTTTGATTGTGTGGGTTTTCGCCCACCACGAGCGGCACACGGTCTACAATCTCGAGGTTAAAACCGCTTAAGGCGGTCATCTTTTTGGGATTATTGGTTAGCAAACGCAGCTTGCGAACGCCAAGTTGAGATAATATTTGTGCGCCAATGCCGAAATCTCGAGCGTCAACGGGAAGTCCGAGGTGAATGTTGGCTTCGACGGTATCAGCCCCTTGGTCTTGAAGGGCGTAGGCACGGATTTTGTTGAGCAGCCCAATACCTCGTCCCTCTTGGCGCAAGTACACCAGGATGCCGCGTCCTTCGTTGGCAATGGCGCGTAAGGCAGCGTCGCGTTGTGTGCCGCAGTCGCATCTGAGCGAGTAGAGGCTGTCTCCTGTCAGGCATTCGCTGTGGACGCGTACCAAAATCGGGTCGCTGCTGACTTCACCCATGACCAAAGCGACGTGTTCCGAGCCGTTGAGGGTATCCTCGAAACCAATTAAGCGAAATTCGCCGTATTCGGTGGGTAATTTTGTTTCGGCAACGCGTTGTACAAAGCCATCAAAACGCATTCGGTAGGCGATTAAGTCGGCAATGCTGCCCACTTTTAAATTGTGTTTTTGGGCAAAGCCGAGCAATTCTGGAAGCCTTGCCATGCTGCCATCTTCGGACATGATTTCGCAGATCACCCCAGCAGGGGCAAAGCCAGCCAGCCTTGAAAGGTCAACAACTGCTTCGGTATGACCAGCCCGTCGCAGTACGCCACCTTTGCGTGCCACAAGTGGAAAAATATGACCAGGACGCCGCAGGTCATCGGGTTGGGTGGTTTCGTTTATCAAGGCTTGAATGGTAGCGGCACGGTCAAAAGCGCTGATACCAGTCGAGTTGCTTTTGTGATCCACGCTGATGGTAAAAGCAGTTCCATGTGGATCGGTGTTGGTGCTGACCATTGGCGTCAGTTCAAGTTTTGCGGCATGAGCTTCGGTCAGTGCGACACAAATTAAACCTCGAGCGTCGCGTGCCATAAAATTGATCAATTCGGGGGTAGAATTGACTGCTGGGAACACCAGATCGCCTTCGTTTTCTCGAGATTCATCGTCAACCAGAATCACGGGTTTGGTGTTGCGCAATTCAATCAGAAGTTCGGGGATGCTCGAGAGGCTCACGCGTTGACCCTGGTGGGTTCGAGTTCGCGCATCAGCAACAGGCGTTCGGTGTATTTCGCAAATTGATCTGCTTCAAGGTTGACTTGGGTGTTGATTTGCCATTGGCTAAGGTTGGTGACTTTGAGCGTGTGAGGGATAAGCCACAAGGTGAATTGGTCAGCGGTGAGGTTTGTTTGTGTGCCACCTGGACCACCCACATCAACGACGGTTAGGCTTACCCCGTTGACGGTGATACTGCCTTTGGGAACAAGATATTTTGCAAGTTGTAATGGGGCTTTGACAACAATAATGTGCGCTCCTGAAATGGTTTCAATTGAGCAAATCGTACCGATCCCGTCCACATGACCGCTAACCACATGACCACCAAATCGTCCATCGGCTCGCATGGCACGCTCGAGGTTGAGGTTTGAACCTTGATGCCAGCAAGCGGCGGTTTTGGCAATGGTTTCTTTTGAGAGTTCGACGGTATATGAGCTTTCATCAAAGGCGACCACCGTTAAACACGTGCCGTTGTTGGCGATGCTTTCACCAAGTTGAAGGTCTTGCCACATTTGAGTTGGACGAACACGAATTTGTAAATAACCTGATACTTCAAGGACATTTTGAATCTGTCCGGTTTGTTCGATAATGCCAGTAAACATAAGGTCTCCAATAGCAGAAAATTAGGGGCGTATGGTTTCGAGAACACTAAAAGGAAGGCTTGGAATGTTGTGCAAAAAACTGCGAATCAGAATGTCGCCACCGACTTTCTCGACTGTCGGTGAACTTGTGTTACGCGCTTGATCCATGCGGGCAAAGACTGGATTTGCCAGTGGCGAAATTCCAGCCCCGAGTAATTTGGGCGCAACAAATGCCCTTATTTCATCGATGCAGTGATGCTCGAGAAACGCACCTGCCAGTGATGCGCCACCTTCGAGCATTACGCTGCTGATGCCAAGCTTGCCAAGACTTTGCAGCGCATCTGCAATCCCCGTTGCCCGCAGTACAGTCATATCTCGAGTTTGATCTGGACTGGTGTCATTCTGCTCTGAAGTCACCAGAATACTGTCCTTGCCCAGTGCTCGAGCGTTGTGTGGCACGCGCCCTGAACGGTCAAACACGACCCGTCTTGGATCGCGTCCAAATTCAATGCCTCGAGTGGTGAGGCTTGGATTGTCTGCCAGCACCGTGCCACTGCCCACAGCGATGGCATCAAATTCGTTGCGCCATTGATGAACCAGCGCTCGTGATTGCTCGCCACTGACCCATTGACTGTGCCCCGTTCGGGTCGCAGTTTTGCCATCCAAAGTCATGGCAAATTTGTAAACCACCCAAGGACGCCCTAGCGTGACCAAACTCCGAAAACCCGCTTGTTGTTGTAGTGCATGATCATGTAACACACCACACGTCACTTCGAGCTGCGCGGCGCGAAGTTTTTCTATTCCACGACCCGCAACTTGTGGGTTGGGATCAAGGGCGGCGATCACCACCCGGCGGACACCAGATGCAATCAAAGCATCCGTACACGGCGGGGTGCGTCCAAAGTGACTGCACGGCTCGAGCGTCACAAAAGCCGTCGCGTCTCTAGCACGGTCTCCAGCTTCGCGCAGCGCAAAAACTTCAGCATGGGGTTCGCCTGCTTTGAGGTGAAACCCTCGCCCAACAATCTCGTTGTTTTGCACGATTACACAACCAACTGGTGGATTTGGTGCAGTGCGTCCCAAACCATTGTTGGCAAGCTCGAGGGCTTGCTGCATATACTGCTTGTCCAAATGATACAAAAGCACTGCCAACCCGCAGGAATACGAGTCAGCTTCCTCCTTCTTTCATCCGGACTGTTACCGTCGGCTTCGGAGTTTCACCGAATCGGGTCCTGCTAGTGTTGCAATTTAGCGGGACTTCGCGGGCTGAGGTGCGAGGTATTTTCTCTACCGAACACGATTACCGCCGGTAGGGGGTTGCACCCTGCCCTGAAGGATGGCGTACGCCGAGCGCAGTATAGCATTCTCCAAAAAGGCTTTGCTGGGTTGCTTAAATTAGAATGTTGGGTTTAGTAACTTCGAGAAAATTGTGACAGGATCACAAACTCGTGGGTCTTCAAACTAACTTGAACCTTTACCAAGCCCTTTGACGGTACCTGACGGCTTGGGCAGTGTGCGTCTCGAGGATTGTTTCCACCCTTGTTAGGTCGGCAATGGTTCGGGCAACCCGCTCAACTCGGTTACATCCTGTCCTGAGTCTTTGGTTTGGTTAGCGACTTTAGCCATCAGGTTTTCGTTTTCAGGCTCGAGTTTCCCCTTTTGTCTTAACTGTTGTGGAGAGCGCTAAAATGCCGTTTAGGAATACTTTGCAAATCAATTCGGGCAAATGCTTGGGCGCAGTGTAGGGCTTCTCAACGATTACAAAATGCTGTTTGATGCTGGGTTCAAAAACCATGGTTGCCAGCAAGCCCGCAAGCTCGAGCGGGTCGCCTTGAACTTCACCAGTTTTTACTGCTTCCTCGAGTACGGTTGCGACGGCGTACAAGAACGGTTTGAGCGATAAATCGGCTGGCACGCTGGCATCGAATAGCACGCGAAAAAAACCTTGGTGTTCGTTCTGAAATGCAATGCTCTCTTCCGCAATGGTTCGTACCTGTTTTTCGAGGCTGGGTTGAGACTCGAGTGCGGTTTGAATGCGGGTTGCCAGTTCCTCGAGTTTCCATTCGCGCAGTGCAATCGCCAAGTGTTGTTTATCTGGAAAGTATTTGTACAGTCCCACTCGGGTTAACAGGGCGCGTTCGGCAATTCTGTCCATCGAGGCGTTGCCATAACCGTCCAAACTGAAAATCTCGAGTGCCGCCTCGAGAATTTCTAAAGTACGCCTTTCGCGGCGGCGTTCGCGCAGGGTTGGGGGTGGTTTCATGCGTCCAGTTTACGATTTCAGTTTGACCTGTCCACTCTCACGAAACCAGTTCACGGCGTCCGTGGCGGTTTCATCAAAGTTTCTAAACGTTACGCCGAGTTCGCGGATGGCTTTATCGCTGCTTGCGATGTCTTTGGGAAGCAAGGTTTTGACGCCCTCGACGGTCATGCTGCTGGGTTGTTTGCTGAGGCTCGAGAGGCGTTCACTCATCCAAGCGATTGCCAGTACGACATTTGCGGGCAGGATGTGTTTGGGGTTTGGCACGCCGCTGACCCGTTCGATGGCAGCACCGATTTCTTGTACATTCATGAATTTTCCTGACAAAATAAAACGGTCTAAATTCTTGCCGTTCTCGAGTGCCAGTATCATGCCGTTTGCCACGTCACGCAC
>JANMUC010000091.1:0-4520 GCA_031391225.1 Deinococcales bacterium | reverse complement strand
GCGGTTGGATCACCTCCTTTCTAAGGAGTTCTAACCCCAAAGTAATTTGGTGGAACTCGCACTCGGACATCAGGTTTAAAACTTGTTTGTTATTATTCGCGTACTCGAGAGGGTGCGTCTTTTTGTATGCCTTGAGAAACCCCATCAAAGTCGGGATTTCGAGGGATAATTCTCGAGATCACACCGTTCTTGTCAGATTCCGACTGGAATTGATGGAATTTTTGAAGATGCCTCAAGATTCATGATGCTCTTGGGTGGTGATTTGTATTGGCTTACAGAACATCTCGAGAATCGCCTCTTGATGCGCCCCGCGTTTGGCTTCTTGCATGGCGCTGACCAACTCTGGGAACAGGTGCTTGAAAGGCTCGAGATTCGCATTGAGTGAAAATCCGCCACCTCTTTTGAGGGCTGTTTGAAATGCGCCAGCATCAAAATGCCAGGGTTTGAAACGGTTTGGGTAGCGCCCCGCAATACGCCTGGCAATCCGAAGACCGCCCAAGTCAAAGTCGGCGGCAAAAAGAATTTCACCCTCGAGTCTGTCCATTAAGGCAATGCAGGCGGCACTGGTTTGCCCTTGGCTGCATAACATTGGGTGCTTGATTCCAGAATCGAGTAGCGCTTCAAACACGGCTGGATTCTCGAGGAAGATGATGTCGTTGATGCGTTGTGGCAATTGAATCACTTCGCGCCAAGGCAAATGAACGCAAGCAAAACCGTGCAAATTCGCAATCAGAACGCTCGAGGATACGCCGTCACGAACTGGAGGCTCGAGTTGCAGGGCTTCCAGGGCTTCGAGCAGAATTTGTCCTGCGAGGGTGTCGGTGTCCAGGGCGTGGGCATGACCCGCAACTTGGGTGGCGAGTGTTGGCAGGCGTTGTGGGCGTTGACGCAATTTGACAATGGCGCTACCGACCAGCTCGAGGGGCGGTGAAAGTTGTTCTTTGATGGCGCGTTTGATACGGTTTGCGCCCGCCTCGCCGCTGCGTAATAATTCATGCCACTCGGGGTCTTTGACCGTCTCGAGCGCATTTTGAAATACGGTCTCGAGGTGCTGACGTTGAGATTTTGCGCTGATGATGGGTGCGCGGTTGAGGGTCGTTAAGACCTCGAGCAACGAAACTTGATATTTACTGTTTCGCAGGGCGCTATCAAAGTCTTGCAAATCAAGGATTCGCACGGGTTTGCCCAACAACTTCTCGAGTGCCTGTGCATCGGTCTTCTCGAGGGGTTTACTGACCCGCCCGAGGGTTTCATCGCGTTTGAAACGCTCGAGCGCAAGGCGTAAAACATTGCCCAGTCCTTGCCGCTCGAGTTCTGCCAGTAAGTCCATAGCACTACATCCCCATGTCTATGGCTCGAGAACCATTCCACAACCTGGCGATGCTCGAGACGCCATCACCGTTTAAACTCGAGACGCGGAATAGTCGGTAGGCGCTGGCAATGTCGAGTGATCTCGAGAGGTAAATGTCGGATGGACTGGTGGCGATCAGGCTGAGGTCGAGTGAATTCATGATTTGGTACAGCGCGGCGATGTTGTGCGGGTCCATGCCGGCGAAGGCTTCGTCTAAACCAATCAGTCGCGGGGCTTGAAAGCCCATCGCGGCGAATCTTGCCCCGAGCGCGGCAAACATAAACGTGTAAAGCACGGCGCTGCGTTCGCCACCCGAACGGCTCTGAAATTTGCGGTCGGTGATTTCGATGCGGCGATCTGCCACGATGCTGTAAAACGTAAAACCGTACCATTCGCGGTAATCGAGCGCAGCCTCGAGCGCCTGTGGAAAGCTGACATCGGGGTTGGCTTGATGGCGCAATCGTGCCACCAATTCGCGCACGGTTGCACCGACCTGCTCGAGCCAGGCGGCTGGTTGGAAGTTGGGCGCGACCCTGCCGTCAATCAAGTCTGCCAGTCCACCCGTGACTTTGCGTTCAAGCTCGAGGTCGAGTTGTTCGTCATGAAATTTTAGTTCGGACAGGGTTTGGCGAATGTCTTTGATAAACCCTCTGGCTTCACGCAGGCGTTCATCGAGTTTTTCAGCCAGCGCCGAAACCAATTCGTTATGAAAAACCCGCGCCTCCTCTTCGGTCAATAAACGCTGCGCCTCCTCGAGTTCTGCGGCGAGGTGTGTGGTCAGGTTATCGGCTGTAACTGGCAATCCCTCGAGGGTAAAACGTGGTTGATGCAAATCCAGCACGGGCAAAAAGGTCTCTGGAGTCTCGAGTGCAGGTTTCTCGGCATAAAAGAGCTTATCGAGCGCATTCTCTAAACGCTGGGCGCTTTGCTCCAGAGTCTCCAAGGATTCGTGTGTTTCTTCCCCAATGGCTGCGGCGGCGCGTGGATGCAGCGCGAGCGCATTCTCGAGTTGTTGTTTGGTGTGACCAAGACGGTTTTTGGCATTCTCGAGTTGCAAATTGATTTCGGGCAGGCGTTTTTGTGCCACCTCAAATTCGCCTTGGCTGCTGGCGAGGCTTCGCGCCAGTTCGCGCAGGGCGGTGCGCAGTTCGGACAGACGATTGCGGACTTTGTTCAGACGTTCGCGCCAGGCTTTGATGTCTGGATTCTCGAGTTGCGCCCGCATTTCACTGACGCGTTCGGTCAGTTGGTCGCGTCGCAATTCCAACTCGAGGCGTTTTTGCTCGAGTTCAGTGATTTCCAAGCGGCGTTCCTCGAGTGTTTGCTCGAGTCGTAGCGTTTCGGCTTGCAGACGCTCACTGCGTTCCTGGTGATTCTCGAGGGCAGTCTGGGTGGCTTGTGCGGCACTGAGTTGCCCTTGCGCGGCTGTGAAGGCGTTTCGGGTCATCTCGAGGCGCAGTGGCAGCAAGACCGTCTCGAGGGCTTGGGTGGCGGCACTGGCGGCTTTCTGGGCGGCACTGAGCGCATCGAGGGCGGTTACTTGCTCGCGGGTGCGATCATCAAAACGGCTGGCGCTGGTGTCGCGTTGTTGCTGCGCCGAAAAACGCTGCTTGCGTTCCACCCTGGCATCACGCAAACCCTGCCAAGCGCGTTCAAAGGCATTCAAATCAAGATAGGCTTCTTGTTCAACCTCGAGCACGGTTTCAAGTTGCCGCTCGAGTTCGGACACACGCGCTCGCAGAATCTCGAGTTGTCGCCCCCGTTCCGCCTCTCGAGCCGCCACGCCAATAAACCTGGCTTTGCTGGGTTGCGCCACGCCCGAAAGCAGACCGTTTTGCCACGTGCCATCGCTCGAGAATTGCGAGCTGCTGTTGTTGCTTTGCAACCAACGGCTGACACCCGTTGGCGCACCGTCCTCGGCTTCAAGCCATTCCCCAAGCCCCGCACCCTGGCTAGAATTGGTCAGCAGCACATCCTCGAGCCTGGCGGTTTTTAAGGCGTTCATGGCTGCCGCGATTTGTTCGTCGGGCACAACCAGCGCCGTTAGAATTCCACTGTGCAACAATGCCGCCTCAAGCCCATCAATGTTTGCCGTTTTTGGTTTGAGAACACGGTACAGCGCCTCGTGGCTGATACCAGCATCGGTCAACAATTCGCTGGCTCGAGCGCGATCTGTCGGCAGTGAAGGCACGGCTTCGGAGGCATTCTCGAGCGCGAGCAATTCAGTTTTGCTGGTATTCAACCTGGCGCTGATTTCTCGAGTTTCGCTGCGGGACAGGTCGTGAGCCTCACGTTTTTGAGTGTTCAGTTCAAGCGCCGACGGCTCGAGCAAACCAAGCACATCGCTCGGTTCGAGGGTCGTCTCGAGCGCCAATTGATACTCGGCTTGCGGCGTGCCCAAAAGGTCAGCGGCTTGTGTCGCCAACTCGAGCGCGGTTTGTTGCATGATGGTTTCGAGTTGCTCGGTGTCGGTTGCCAGTTGCTCTCTGGCTCGCAGCACCTGTTCGGTGGCTTTTCTAGAGGCAAACTCGCGTTCGGACAGACGTTCGGTGTCGCTATCAAAACGCGCCCATGCTGTTGCTGCCGTATTCAAAGCCAATTGTCGCTCTTTAAGGCTCTCGGCATTTTCATACCATTCAAGACCCTGCAAACCCATCTCGAGTTCAGTCATTCGAGCAACAAGGGTTTCTTGTTCAACAGCCAATGTCTGATGTTGCGCCTCACCCGTCTCGAGGCGTTCTTTGGCACTACGCAAACGCTCTTGCTCACGCTTGACATCGCGCCTGGTTTCCTCGAGTTTATTTTCGGCATCGCGCAACGCCCCATCCGCATTTTGCAATTGCGCCTCTAACGAATCCCGCTCGAGTTCAAGTGCGGTCTGCTCTTGGGTCTGCTCGAGTTCAATAGCCGTTTGTTGCTCGAGTTTGCCGCGCAAAACCTCGAGACGTTCACGGGTCTGGTCAACTTCTTGCTCGAGTCGCAACACGGTTTTTTCGGCAAGCTTGTTCTGAGCGTTCACAAACGCCAATCTCGCCAGCGCCGCATCAAAAAACGCGCTCGAGATTTTGCTGGCGGCACTCAACTGGGCTTCCAAAACCTCGAGCCTGCGTTGATGCCTGTCCATGCCCTCAATGCCCTCACGCAGTTGCTCGAGGATGCCTTGATCCAG
>JANMUC010000034.1:0-7957 GCA_031391225.1 Deinococcales bacterium | reverse complement strand
CGCGCGGCGCGGGTTTCGGCCTGCCAGTTGCTGGTCGGCAGATGGGCGAGCGGGGCGGTAAACGGCATGATGGCAGGCGCATTGACCAAATCCAACAAAATTGGTTACGTCGGTGCGTTCCCGATCAGTGAAGTCAAACGTCACATCAACGCCTTTGCGATGGGCGCTCGAGCCGTCAACCCCAAAGCAGTAGTCAACGTGCGTTGGATCAACGCTTGGTTTAACCCCGCCGCCGCCAAGGAAGCCACCGAAGCGCTTATGTCTGAGGGCGTGGACGCGATGGCATTCACCGAAGACACCCCAACAGTGGTACAAACCGCTGACAAAAAAGGCGTGCTGTCGTTTGGGCATTACACCCCAATGGGTAAATTTGGACCGAAAACCGTGGTTTCCGGTCAGATTGTGGATTGGGCAAGAATTTACACCGATTTTATGAAAAACATTGTCAGCGGCAAGTACACCAGCAAGAATTTGCAAGATGTCGATTACTGGTGGTTACTCTCGAAGAAAGCTGTTCAAGTCGGTTATGACGAAAAGAACATTGTCAACCCTCTTTTTGTTGATGCCCTCAAAGCCAAAATGGTCGGCAAAGTCAGCGCCTACAGCCTGATCATGACGCGCCTTGCCCAAATGAGCAAAGTCAAACCAAACTTTGATCCTTTCACCGGTCCAATCAAAGACCGCAAAGGCGTGGTTCGTGTCGCAGCAGGCAAAACCCTCAATCCAGGCGAATTGACCAGCCTCGAGTGGGCTGCGCCTGGTGTGATCGGACAATGGGAAAACGAACCCAAATAAATTAAGAAATCTCGAGCAGAGCACCCGAAAGTGAGTGCTCTTTTTTTGTCTCGAGGTTGCAAAGGATGTTTACAAGCTTTACTTGGCATCTTGCGTTAAACTTGCCCCATGAGTCCGAAATCAAAAGTTGGCATTGTTGGCTGCGGCAATATCAGTGGCATATACCTGAAAAACCTGCCCAGCTTCGAGAATCTCGAGGTGAGTGCCGTTGCGGATTTAGACCTGGACCGTGCCAAAATCAAAGCCGAGGAATTCGGTGTCCCTCGAGCGCTCAGCGTAGAGGAGATGCTGGCGTCCGATGTCGAGGTGATTGTGAACTTGACGATTCCAGCGGCGCACGGCGAGATTGGTCTGGCGGCACTCAGCGCTGGCAAGCACGTTTATAACGAAAAACCACTTTCAATCGAACTTGAAGATGCCCGAAAAATGCTCGAGTTGGCAGCATCTAAAAACTTACGCGTCGGTTGTGCGCCCGATACCTTCCTGGGCGCGGGTTTACAGACCGCTCGAGCGCTGCTGGACGCTGGCACAATCGGGCAGCCTGTTGGTGCTCACGCCATGATGGTCTCGATGGGTCCCGAAGCTTGGCATCCAGACCCAGAATTTTTCTTTAAACGCGGCGCAGGACCACTGTTTGACATGGGACCCTATTACATTACGGCACTGGTGCATTTGTTCGGCGCGGTGAAACGTGTGACCGCCAACGCCCGAACCACGTTACCCACCCGCACGGTCGGCAGCGGTTCAAAAAAAGGACAGCAGATCACGGTCGAAACCCCCACCCACATTGCTGGTGTGCTCGAGTTTAGCGCCGGAATGCTAGCGACGCTGACCATGAGTTTTGACGCCATGCAGGGCAGCGCTCCGAACATCGAAATTATGGGATCGCAGGGCGCACTGCTGGTCAACGACCCAAACATGTTTACTGGCGCATTGCAAACCCGCGACATCAAATACGATTGGCATGACGTGCCGATCACCCGCCCGTACTCGGAGAACACCAGGGGTTTGGGAGTCGCCGACATGATGAAAGCACACGCCGAATCTCGAGCGCACCGCGCCAGCGGCGAACTGGCTTTTCATGCGCTCGAGGTGATGCACGGTGTCTTGACCGCTGCCCAGGAATCACGTTTTGTGGACATTCTTTCGCAACCCGCCCAACCCGCCCCACTTGGGGAAAATGAAATCTTTTGAGGTGAAATCATGAACATTGGAATGCAAATTTACGGACTGCGCAACGAACTCGAGCACGATTTTGAAGGCACACTCGCCAAAGTCGCCGACATGGGCGTCACGGGCGTCGAACTGTTTGGGGCGCACAAAAGCGCTTTAGACACCAAAGCCATCCTCGAGCGTCTGAACTTAACACCCGTCGCCGCTCACGTCACTTTTGACACCCTTGAAGCCGACCTTGAAGGGCAAATTGCTCGAGCCAAAGAAATCGGCGCGGGCGTTCTGGTGTGTGCCTGGTCAAAAGCGAACGATCACCAAACCTGGGAGCAGATCGCAGACGCGCTCGAGCGTCACGCCCAAGCCTGCAACGCCCAAGGACTTGAATACGCCTACCACAACCACGACCACGAACTAACCGAAACCGTCAACGGCATTCCAGCGCTCGACGTCATCGCCACCCGAGCACCCAGCGTCAAACTCGAACTTGACACGGCATGGTTGCACGCGGGAGGGGCTAAACCCAGCGCTTACCTCGAGAAATACGCAGACCGCACAGTGTTGGTTCACATCAAAGACCTGCGCAAAACCGCCACGGGTTGGGATACCGTTGAACTTGGGCAAGGCGAAGTTGACCTGGCAGACACCATCGCCGCCGCCAAAAAAACCAGCAGTCAATGGTTGCTGGTCGAGCAAGACAACAGCCCGACGCCGCTCGAGTCACATGGGCGCAACGCGGTTTGGTTAAAAGCGAATTCTTAAACGGTGGCTCGAGAAAGCTTTTTTGCTGTCAAACATAGCAAGCAGTGGCTCTGCCCACCCTCATCCCCGACCTTCTTGACCCCAAACGTTCACCTAGCGGGCGGGGTCGCCTTCTCCCGCCGCGCGGGAGAAGGGGGTTTTATTTTTTACACGTGTGGCTCGAGATTTTTGTCCTTCTTCCACTTGGCGACCATGCTCGTCAGCGCCCAAGCCCGTCGGGTGCTGCTTACTTTCCTGACAGCCCATTTTAAACCAAAGACTTGCCTGAAAATGCTCGAGTGATGAGTGGTTGTCACTCGAGCCGAACAACAGTCTTATGCCAATCGAATCGCACAAACGCTATGTGGTTTGATTGATTTTCACTCGAGTCAGCCTCACTTGGCAAGCTGTAGAATCAAGTCATGCGAACCATAAATGTTGAACCACTCGAGCATGCCACATTCTTGCCGTTCGGGTTGATTGCCAACCACATCAACCCGAACACCGAAAAAATTGGCGCTGACCCCATCGAGTTCTACCGCGACATGGCGCAACTTGACCTGGGAACAGCCAGCAAAGCCTCGTTTTCAACTTGTCGAGTCGAACAACGCGAATTTATTATCGATGTGACCGAATTCCACTCAAGCGCGGGTGAAGCCGTCCTACCTCTTGACGCCGACGTGCTGATTCATGTTGCACCCGCCACGCCAAACGGTATTTTGCCACTCGAGAAATTTCGTGTTTTTCGAGTACCAAGGGGAACATTGGTGATCTTGCGACCTGGCGTTTGGCATCACGCGCCGTTCTCGCTGCATGGTGTGGCAAATGTTTTGATTGTGCTGCCAGAACGAACCTATGCCAATGATTGCACGGTGGTTGAATTGCCGATTTCAGATCAGATTCGGATTTTGGTTTAAAGCTCGAGTTTCATATTGAAAAATCGTTGTTTGGCTAGGGCGAGGCTCGTCCCTACGGTAGACGTTCGACGAATTGGGCTGTGGTTTTCGCTCGAACTTCCTCGAGCGTTGCCCCTGGCATCAATTCGGTCAGGGTCAAGTGACCATCAAAAAATTCAAACACCGCCAAATCCGTAATCACCATGTCCACCGAAGCTCGAGCGGTTAATGGTAGAAGGCATTCTGGAACAATTTTGCTCGAGCCGTCAGGGTTGGAATGGGTCATGGTGATGATCAGTTTTTTCGCACCGCTGGCTAAATCCATCGCGCCACCCACACCCAAAAGCGGTTTCCCTGGCACAGCCCAGTTTGCCAGGTTCGCGTGTTCATCAACCTCGAGTCCGCCCATGATGGCAACGTCCACATGCCGCCCACGAATCATGGCGAACGAATCGGCGCTGTCAAAATAACTTGCACCAGGCAGGGCGGTCACTGGGATTTTACCCGCATTTACAGGGTACTCGAGTGCCCCGCCTTCTTTGGGTGCGGGTCCAACGCCAAGCATTCCATTTTCGGTGTGCAAAATAATGCCGCGCTCGGGAGTAATTAAATCGGCAACCAAAGTTGGAATGCCAATCCCAAGGTTGACCACATCGCCCGTTTTCAACTCGAGCAACGCACGTTTTGCCATGTGCATTCGGGCATCATCAACTTTTTTGATGCTGGTTTTAACACTGGCGCTCGAGCCGAGAAACTCGAGCGTAACATGGGCTTGCACCAGAAAATCGACAAACATGCCAGGCGTATGAATGCTGTTTGGCTCGAGTTCACCAACGGCTACAATTTCTTCAACTTCGGCAATCACGAGGTCGGCTGCGGTTGCCATCGCGCGGTTAAAATTCTGTTCGGTCATGCGGTACTGCAAATTGCCTGCCGTGTCCGCCTTCCAAGCCCGTACCAGCGCCACGTTCCCGCGAATTCCTGGAACAAGCACATGCGAAACGCCGTTAAAATCCCGAGTCTCGAGGTTGGCGGCAATCACCGTTCCTGCCGAGGTTGGCGTGAAAAACGCGGCGATCCCTGCCCCACCCGCCCGCAGTGCCTCGGCAAGTGAACCTTGCGGAATGAGTTGCACCTCGAGCGCCCCCGATTGCGCGGCAGCCACGGCTTCGGGGTTGCTGGTAAAAAACGATCCGATGGCTTTTTTCAGTTGACCGTTTCTCAGCAAGCGCCCTCCGCCCAAACCCGCCTCGCCAATGTTATTGCCGACAAACGTTAAATCTCGAGTTTCAGTCTCAGCCAGCGCGTGAACAAGATGCACTGGATGCCCAGTCATGCCAAAACCACCGACCAGAATCGTGTCGCCATTTTTAACTTTTGCGGCGGCTTCTTGAGCCGTGATTTGCGGAACGCTTTTCATATTTCTCCGATGCTCAATAGTTTGGTCGTTTTTTCCACAAACTCGAGAATTTGTCATCATCAAGGACGAACACAAGGTTCGCCCTACGATCAATTTAAAGGCGTTCAATTACCGCAGCTTCGCCCTGTCCAACCCCAACGCACAAAGTCGCCAGCCCGTACCGTGCGCGTTTACCCAAACTCGAGCGGCGGTGAAGCTCAAAAATCAAACTGGTGACAATCCTTGCACCCGAGCAACCGAGCGGATGCCCCAGCGCAATCGCGCCACCGTTGACGTTGGTGATTGATTCTGGAATCTCGAGTTCGCGCAGAACAGCCAAAGATTGCACGGCAAACGCTTCGTTAAGTTCGACCAAATCCAGATGCGCTGTTGCGATGTTGGCTCGAGCCAAGGCTTTAGGAACGGCTTTAACAGGTCCAAGCCCCATTACCCTGGGGTCAACACCTGCGGCTGCACCACTGATCCAACGGGCAATCGGTTTGATGCCCAATGCCGAAGCTCGAGTTTCGCTCATCAAAACCAAGGCGCTCGCGCCGTCGTTCAAACCGCTCGAGTTGCCGGCGGTGACCGTGCCGCCTTTGCGAAACGCGGGGTTGAGTTTGCCAAGTTGTTCGAGGCTGGTATCGAGTGCAAAACCCGTTTCGATTTTTTTGGCTCGAGGGTATTCGTCAACGGCGAACATCATGGGTTCACCGTTGTGCGACGGAATCGGAACAGGTACAATTTCACGATCAAAAAAACCGTTTTGCATGGCAAAAACTGCTTTACGCTGAGAGTCGAGCGCAAAAATATCTTGTTGTTCTCGGGTGATTTCGCCGCCCCTGATTTCGCCGCGCAAACTCATCTGATAAATGTTTTCGGCGGTTTCGCCCATTGGCTCAAGCGGAAACAAAGCCTCCAAAGCCTTGTTTGGGAAACGCCAGCCGAGCGTGGTGTCGTATGCGGTGACATTACCCGAAGGTCCAAAAGACCTGGAATTTTTGGGCATGGCATATGGTGCTCGAGTCATGCTTTCAACCCCACCCGCCACGAAAATATCGCCCTCTCCAGCCCGAATTGCTCGAGCGGCTTGATTGATGGCAGCCAAACCACTGGCGCACAACCGATTGACCGTGACGCCCGCCACCGATTGCGGCAGCCCCGCCAGCAACAAACCCATTCGAGCCACGTTGCGGTTGTCCTCGCCCGCCTGATTCGCGCAACCCAAAATGACTTCTTCAATCTCGAGCGGATCAATGCCAGCTCGAGATACGGCTTCACGAATAACAACCGCCGCCAAATCATCGGGGCGCACACTCGAAAGTCCACCTCGAATCGAAGCAATGGGTGTTCGCACAGCACTGACAATCACGACCTCATGCACAGTGAATCCTTTTTAAGCCTCGAGCTTGACTTCGAAACCCACACCCGTTTTCCCTTGTACCTCTTCCAAACTCACCCTTGGCGCAAGTTCGACAAGCTCGAGTCCATCTGTTGTTACATCCAAAACGCACAAGTCTGTGATGATTCGGTTGACCACCGCTTGACCCGTCAAGGGCAGATCGCAGTGCTCAAGAATCTTGTGAACGTCGTTTTTTGCCACATGTTCCATCAGGATCACCACGCGTTGCACGCCAGCGACCAAGTCCATCGCGCCGCCCATGCCTTTGACCATTTTGCCTGGGATCATCCAGTTTGCCAGATCACCCTTTTGTGACACTTGCATTGCGCCCAAAATCGCCAGGTTGATATGCCCGCCACGAATCATGGCAAAACTGTCACTGCTCGAGAAAAAGCTCGCGCCTGGGAGTGCGGTCACGGTTTGTTTGCCAGCGTTGATCAGATCAGCGTCAACGTCTCGCTCGAGGGGAAACGGTCCAATGCCAAGCAAACCATTTTCGGATTGCAGAATCACGTCCATGCCTTCGGGAATAAAATTGGCGACCAGTGTCGGCAGTCCAATGCCCAAATTCACGTAGTAACCGTCTTGCAATTCTTGGGCGGCTCGAGCCGCCATTTGATCGTGAGTCCAAGCCATTATGCCACCTCGAGATTGCGAACAGTACGTTTTTCAATGCGTTTTTCAGGATTGGCGTTTAACACCACGCGATGCACAAAAATGCCTGGGGTATGAACATCATCAGGCTCGAGTTCGCCAACTTCGACAATTTCTTCGACTTCGGCAACCGTGATTTTGCCGCACATGGCAATCATGGGGTTAAAATTTCGCGCGGTTTTGCGGTAAATTAAATTGCCCAGACGGTCTGCCTTCCAGGCTTTGACCAGGGCGACATCGGCTTTAATCCCACGCTCGAGGATAAAGGTCTCATTGTCAAAATCTTGGTGTTGTTTGCCGTCGGCGACCACCGTGCCAACACCAGTTTTGGTGTAAAACCCTGGAATGCCCGCGCCGCCAGCCCGCAATCTTTCGGCAAGCGTGCCTTGCGGGACAAACTCGAGTTCGAGTTCGCCAGCCAGAAATTGGCGTTCAAATTCTTTGTTCTCGCCGACGTAACTCGAGATCATTTTTTTGACTTGCCGACTCTCGAGCAGCAGCCCCAAGCCCCAACCGTCCACGCCCGCGTTGTTGCTGGCAACGGTCAGGTTTTGCACGCCAGAGTCACGCAGGGCAAGAATTAAGGCTTCTGGAATGCCGCACAGTCCAAAGCCACCCACCGCGAGAAGTTGTGCATCTTTGACAATATCGGCTAGGGCAGCGTTGGCGTTTTGATAGAGCTTATTCATGTTGGGTTTTGTCTCCTGTAATTGAACTGCAATGATAGCCTATGAATTATCCTGACTGATAGCACACGAATAGCACACAGGATTGAATTCCTCGAGCTGCTTTTCTCAGTACAACAACCACAGTATGGCATTGTCAGTACGGCATTTAGCGTTGAGTGTCTTGAAACATGATAAATCACTGAGGGGCGGAGTGGAACGAAGCGATTCAGAG